>NZ_JAVRBQ020000108.1:0-47473 GCF_034531215.2 Nostoc sp. ChiSLP03a | reverse complement strand
GGCTACTTTTCTGACCGAAGTATCACCTCTTTCATACGCATTTACTATTTTTGAACGCAAATCGATTGAGTACGGTTTCATTGTAGTTCTTAATACACTATTATTTAATGTACCTCACAAACCTCGAAAGTGCTGTAAATTTGCTCAGTAAGAATAACGAAACATTTATTTTATTAAAATTAGTGTGATCTAGATACATACTTATTTGAGAAGTTGGGAATCTAACTTTTCACGAATGATTTAGGATTGCTATATAGCAGATTTAAGTTATTAATACTAAATGCTGCTAGTACTATATACATCAGACCGTGTATGCACAAAAATTTATCTTCTAATACCCAATTAGAATAGACAGATGAGTATAATTATTTGCCCTGGAATTCATGAGCCAGATTTAACTGAAAGCTTTAAAATCGAATTATTAGATATGGTTTCTAATGGCGCGATCGCACACAACCCCACAAATATACTGGTTTATCCTGGTAAAGATGTTTTGGTTTTATCACCATTGCACATTTTGCAGTTTTTGCGCGATCGCTTGACCGACTCTTTAGAATCACCAATTATATTCATCAGCTTTAGTGCTGGCGTAGTTGGGGCAATAGGGGCAGCACATTTGTGGCAACTCTTGGGTGGTCGTGTGAAAGCGTTTATTGCTATAGATGGATGGGGAGTACCACTACAGGGAAATTTCCCGATTCATCGGATAAGTCATGATTATTTCACTCATTGGAGTTCATCTTTGCTAGGTAGCGGGCAAAATAACTTTTATGCAGAACCAGGGGTTGATCATTTGTCCATTTGGAAATCTCCCCAAACTGTACAAGGCTGCTGGGTAGATTCATCCATCGAGATTATTCCACCCAAAGGTCGTCTGACAGCAGCTGAATTTTTGCTTATGCTGTTAAAGCACTATGAAGCAAATTAATCCGGACAACAGAATTAGGAGTTAGGAGTTAGGAGTTAGGAGTTTGGAGTTTGAAGTTAGGAGTTAAGAGTTTGGAGTTTGGAGTTTGGAATCAACATTTATTCTCCCCTCTGTCTAATGCCCCATGCCCCATGCCCCATGCCCCATACCTTATCCCCATGCCCCATGCCCCATCTACCCAAAGTATCTAATGTTTCCAACTGAACCAGCTGCTGTTAATAACGGGTTTAGCGCACTGCTAAAAAACCGTGGTTTTATGCTCCTGTGGATTGGGCAACTTCTGTCCCAGTTAGCAGATAAGGTCTTCTTCGTTTTGCTGATTGCTCTGCTGGAGAACTACCCACCGCTTCCTGGGTTGGCACAAAACTCAATGTACTCAACCTTGATGCTGTCCTTTACAATCCCAGCAATTTTGTTCGGCTCTGCTGGTGGCATCTTTGTTGACCGTTTGCCAAAAAAGCTGATTATGGTAGGCTCAGATGTCGTGCGGGGAATATTAACGCTGTGTCTTCCCTTGTTACCTCGACAATTCCTGATTTTGTTAATCCTGACTTTTGCCATTTCCACGGTGACGCAGTTTTTTGCACCAGCCGAGCAAGCAGCAATTCCCTTGTTGGTGAAGCGAGAAAATTTGTTGGCAGCTAATGCGCTGTTTAGCAGCACGATGATGGGAGCTTTAATTGTTGGTTTTGCCATTGGAGAGCCGATTTTGAGTTTGGCAAAAAGCTGGATGGGAGAAGAATACGGTCAAGAGCTTGTGGTTGGTGGATTATATATATTATCGGCTGCAATTATGCAGCCAATTAAGTTTAAAGAAGACAAACCTCACCGGGAACATCGGGCATCAAATCACCCTTGGGCTGAATTTACTGAGAGCCTGCGCTATCTCAGGAAGAACCCTTTGATCTTGAACGCTATGCTGCAACTGACAACCTTATATTGTGTGTTTGCAGCCTTAACAGTGCTGACGATTCGATTAGCTGAGGAGTTTGGTCTAAAAGAAAAACAGTTTGGCTTTTTCTTGGCAGCAGCAGGAGTAGGTATGGTCTTTGGTGCGGCAATTTTAGGTCACTGGGGTGATAAATTGCATCGCAAACCTCTACCTTTAATTGGATTTTTGATGATCGCACTAGTTTTAGGAGTGTTCACTTTTACGCACAACTTGTTGCTGGCGCTAGGACTTTGTGCATTTTTGGGTGTAGGTGCTGCCTTAATTGGTGTCCCCATGCAAACTTTAATTCAACAGCAAACACCACCGACCATGCACGGTAAAGTATTTGGCTTTCAAAATCATGCCGTCAACATCGCTCTGGCATTACCTCTGGCGATTACTGGCCCATTAACTGATGCTCTGGGCTTGCGATTTATACTAGTAGGAATGAGTATTGTTGTCGTGGTTGTCGGTGTTTGGGCTTGGAAAAATACCCGCAATGTCTTGCAAGACGTAATTTAATTAATGTAGGCTAATAATCTAGCTTTATATCTAATATATAAAATTCTCAGAATTTAATTGGACTTTTCCATTAAAATGAAATCTTAACTACAGAATTCAGCATTAACTTTAGCTATAGTCTGAGGTTTGACCGTGCGATCGCTTTCCCCAATTAGTCTCCCACAAATCGAGAATCACAAACAGTCTCGTGCTTCTAGTCCGCCAGTCGTGCCCAAACGTGCATCTGGCGGTTTTGCTCTGCTTGACAGCCTTCATCGCCACGGCGTTGATTATATTTTTGGTTATCCTGGTGGGGCAATTCTCCCAATTTACGATGACCTATATAAGGTGGAAGCAACTGGTGCTATGAAGCACATTCTCGTGAGACACGAGCAAGGCGCAGCCCACGCTGCTGATGGTTATGCCCGTGCTACAGGCAAAGTAGGAGTATGCTTTGGTACTTCTGGCCCAGGAGCAACTAACTTGGTGACAGGCATCGCCACCGCCTACATGGATTCAATCCCGATGATTGTAGTCACGGGACAAGTAGCACGTCCGTCGATTGGTACAGATGCGTTTCAGGAAACTGATATTTACGGAATTACCCTCCCAATCGTCAAGCACTCCTATGTGGTGCGCGATCCCAAAGATATGGCGCGAATTGTCGCCGAAGCCTTCCATATCGCTAGCACTGGGCGTCCGGGGCCAGTTTTAATTGATGTCCCCAAAGATGTCGCTTTAGAAGAATTTGACTATATACCTGTAAAACCAGGTTCAGTCAAGTTACGCGGTTATCGTCCCACGGTGAAAGGAAATCCGCGGCAAATTCATGCCGCGATTCAGTTGATTACTGAAAGTCGCCGTCCGCTATTGTATGTGGGTGGTGGTGCGATCGCAGCTGGTGCTCATGAAGAAATCAAACAACTAGCTGAATTATTCGATATCCCCGTCACCACAACCTTAATGGGGATCGGTGCATTTGACGAACATCATCCCCTCGCTTTGGGAATGTTAGGGATGCACGGCACTGCTTACGCTAACTTTGCTGTTAGTGATTGTGACTTACTGATTTGCGTTGGCGCTAGATTTGACGATCGCGTTACAGGTAAGTTAGACGAATTCGCTTCCCGCGCCAAAGTAATTCATATCGACATCGATCCAGCAGAAGTCGGCAAAAACCGTATTCCCGAAGTGCCCATCGTCGGCGATGTACGGAACGTCTTAGTAGACTTGTTGCGTCGCTGCAAAGAAGCAGGGATTAAAGCTACACCTAATCAAAACCAAGAGTGGCTAAATCTAGTTAACCGTTGGCGCGATGAGTATCCTCTGGTAGTGCCGCAGCATTCCGACAGCATTTCACCCCAAGAAGTAATTGTAGAAGTCAATCGCCAAGCACCCCACGCTTTCTACACCACAGATGTCGGACAGCATCAAATGTGGGCAGCACAATTCCTGAAGAATGGCCCAAGGCGCTGGATTTCTAGCGCTGGTTTGGGAACTATGGGTTTTGGCTTACCTGCGGCAATTGGCGCGAAAGTGGCGTTTCCTGATGAAGAAGTCATCTGTATTAGCGGTGATGCTAGTTTCCAAATGTGTTTGCAGGAACTAGGAACAGCAGCACAGTATGGCATAAATGTCAAGACAATAATTATCAACAACGGCTGGCAAGGGATGGTGCGCCAGTGGCAGCAAGCCTTCTATGGTGAACGCTACTCATGCTCCGACATGGAAATAGGAATGCCAGACGTAGAGTTATTGGCAAAAGCTTATGGCATTAAGGGCATGGTAATTAGCGCTCGCAGTCAATTAAAAGATGCGATCGCCGAAATGCTGGCACACAAAGGGCCAGTAATCTTAAATGTCCACGTCACCAGAGACGAAAACTGCTATCCAATGGTAGCCCCTGGTAAGAGCAACGCTCAAATGGTCGGCTTACAGAAGCAACCACCGAAAGCGGCAGCCGAGCCAGTGTATTGTAGCCATTGCAATGCCAAAAACGCTCCCACTCACAATTTTTGCGCTGAGTGTGGCACTAAGCTGTAAAGCTTTTTGATAATAATTCAGATTAGAGAGATAGGGGAGCAAGGAGAAGGGAAGCAAGATGCTGTAATTTCCCTAATTCTTGCCCCCTTTCCTCTTACGTAGGCATCCCTTAATCTTCCTAATGATGTTATTTATATTTCTGTTTTAATTGCAGCAAAGCGTTCTGAAAACTACTTTATCAAACTTAGTTTTATTAAAAATTCATATACTTTTTGCTTTAGTTAGTTAAATATGCGAGTGAGAGTTGATTTTAGATAAATCAGTTTTTTTTTAAAATTCAGTAACATTCCTCTTTTATTAAAAAGTTAAATATAAATACAATATTAAAAGTTGTGCTGGCTTAGTTGATTAAAAAACGTCAATTATTCCAGGTGTATCTATTTGCTAACTTTTTTCAGACAGATTCAGTAGTCTTAAAATAACTGCTCTCTTTCTTATTATAAAAGAGAGTTTAGCTTCCTATTGATTGAGAAAAGTAGATTGTTGTTAGCGAATTAATGTACTAAGCATTAATAGTCTGTTCATTTGAAATCGCTGTGTTCAAGTTTATTGGACAACAGCGTTATGACTATATGGAAAAATTGCAGTTTTATTTCTAACTGAGAACAAACACAACTTCTTTAAGCTCTGAATACTTCTCAACGCATATAATCAATTCCAATCCCTATGCAACAATATATTTCTCATTTGCTCGTACTGGTATTAGGAACAAGTTCAACTTTCCTTGTTACTCCATCTCAAGCTCAAACTCTGGTAAAAACCAACAATCAAAATCCTAAGAATGTTACTTCCATATCTTCAAGTTCACCTTCGGCTACCCAATTAAGTGATTTTACCAATTCTACTAATAGCAAACCATCTCTTCTTTCTGAGGTAACTAATAACTCTTCTGCTACTAATACCAATATAACAGCAAATAAACCTCGTCCACGGGTTCCTATATTCAGCAGAATTTTTCCTACACCTTCGATGCAGCAATAATTAGCGATTAAACATTTAGTTTACTTGCTTAGGTCGATCAAAATTTGCATTCATACATTTTGACCTCTCTCCTTTAAGGAGAGAGGCTTTGAATTGTTACTCCCTAATGCTTGTAGGGAAGGGCTGTTTTTGTTAGCTATATATTGGACTCACTGAGAACCAGTATATATATCAGGCATACTCTGATTTGATTTATGCTTGCAGCTGACAGAGGATTAACCCAAACCATTGATTTGGATCTCTCCACACATGAAGAGGTAGTAAACCTTGTGCAGTTAGTTGCTCTTTGATAAGATCAAGGTCAAATTTGCGGGAAATTTCGGTGAGGATAGTCTCACCTTGTGCAAAATTAACCTTAAGATTAAGAGCGCGTAATTCTACAATTTGCGATCGCAAGCTGCGTAAATGCATTTCTATTTGATGCTCGCTTTCATTGTAAAATGCTCGGTGTTCAAACTGGGTGGTGTCAAAGTTACCCTCAAACCGCTGATTTAAATGTTCTAGCATATTGAGGTTAAATGCAGCTGTCACTCCTTGGCTGTCGTTATAAGCTGGTTCTAAAATCTCTTTTGGCTTTCGTAAATCTATCCCCAATAAAAAATACTCACCTACTTGTAGAGCATTGGTAATTTGAGAGAAAAACACATCACACTCATCGGTGGTAAGATTACCTAAGCTGCTACCAATAAAACAAATCATCCGACTGGGTAATTGCGTCGGTAGGAGTTTTGCAAGGGCTAATTCATAGGTTCCCGCTAGTGCATAAACTTGGAGTAAAGGATAATCTCCCAATAACTGCTTGGCACTATTTTCCAACATACCTGCACTCACATCAATTGGTAGGTAATGCAGAGGATAGCCTAGTTGCTGATAGGCATCTAGTAAAATGCGGGTTTTACTAGAACTACCACTGCCAAGTTCTACCAATTCACAAACGCCAGTTATCTTGGCAATTTCACCAGCATACTGTTGTAAAATCGTTGTTTCTGTGCGTGTAAGATAATATTCTGGTAAATCGCAGATTTGCTCAAACAGATCGGAACCACGGTCATCATAAAAGTAACAAGGGGGTAGAGATTTAGGTGTTTGAGTTAATCCCTTTACTACATCACTCCCAGCACTAGGTGCAACTATTTGAGTTGCTCCTACCAAACGTTCTATCTCCAAGCGTTTTTCAACGCTGCTTTGAGAAGTAACCTTGCTGTTAACAGCTTTAGATATCGACATGAAACCTCCGTTTGCTTGGCGTAATCGGTTACTTTGATAGCAGACCTTTACTCCAATCAGTGAAACACATAGCCATAGTTAATAAAATCATGTTTGAGCAATATAGCTCAAGCTTTCAAGCTATTTTTCCGCATTTTCCCATTAAAATAGTAGCAAGTAAGTGTCTAAGTGCTATGTTCTCGCAGCGATAAAGATTTCGATATCAGCAATATGCCCCAATTACCAGCAAATAGCGGATCGAGTCAACCCCTTCCCTACGGGACGCTACGCGAACGGGGAATTCAAAATTCAAAATTCAAAATTATTATCCCCATAAATAAATTTAGTTGCTCTGTACCATGAGTCTGTTTTGGTCAGAATGAGGTTGACTAAAGAATGTGGCTTCGTCATATCCTGAAATAGCGCAAAAGTTTTCGAGCGATATTCATCGTAGACTGGAGCAATAGCCTTTTTCACACTAGATTTACTCAATTTGAATCTCACAATCTGCTCCGACACTAATGAAACTCTGGACGATGAGTGAGTGTTCTGGTTTATATAGAATATGTTCTAAATAAATAGGCGAACCGAGGTAAACAAGTAAACAGCACATTATGAATATTCCAACTTCTCTTAACACAATTATTAGGCAACAGCCTTACCCGTTTTTATTCGCCATCATTAGTGGTTCCCACTTATATGGCTTTCCCTCACCCGATTCTGATTATGACTTGCGTGGTGTGCATATTTTACCAGTTCAAGAAGTAGTGGGATTACAGACTAGAAATGAAACTATTGAAGTTTCAGAAGTTCGCGAATCTTTAGAAATTGATCTAGTAACTCATGATGTCAAAAAATTCTTTTTGATGCTACTTAAAAAGAATGGTTATGTGTTGGAACAATTGTATTCTCCTTTAATATTAATCACCTCACCTGAGCATGAGGAATTGAAAATTATTGCTAGAAATTGTATTACCCGTCATCATAGTTACCATTATATTGGTTTTGCTGCAACACAATGGAAACTTTTTGAGAAAGAACATACACATCGAATTAAACCATTGCTTTATGTTTATCGAGTTCTATTAACTGGGATTTATCTAATGCAAACAGGAGTAGTTGAGTCTAATTTAATTAAGCTAAATGAAGTTTTTAATTTACCCTATATTTCTGATTTGATCGCCCAAAAATTAGCAGGTACAGAAAAGTCTGTTTTGTCAGATGTTAATGTAGCTTTTTATCAAAGAGAATATGAACGTCTGCATAATAAATTACAGGAGGCATATCAATCTAGCTCATTACCTGAAGCACCTTCAGCTAATGCAGATTTGGATAATTTGTTAATACGCCTGAGAACAAAAAGCTATAAATTATAAGCTTTTAACTCCTCACTACTAGCCTTTTTAAACAAGATAAATTTAGAAATTTAAAATTCTACGTTATTTATAAATAACGGGATTAATTTATTTGTATGCACATTGTGAAAATTATGATTTATGAATTGATAAATTTTAGTTTTTGGAAAATATTTTTGTTGAAAATATGCTGTAAAGACAAGATAAATGAGCCTATAAAAAATGAAGTTAAGAGTTAAAAACTCCTAACTCCTAACTTTTTTACAACTTCAAATTCCAAGCAGCAAAAGCTAAAGCACCCCAACCTGCGAGAAAGGCTGTGCCGCCTAGTGGTGCGATCGCTCCCAAGGATTTAATACCGGTTATGCTAAGGGCGTACAAGCTACCTGAGAAAATAGCAATGCCAATAATAAATAGCCATCCACTGGCTACGAGTGTGGGTTGAGGCAACTCGGTACGACTAATTAGTATTGCTACTAGAAAAAGTGCCAGAGCATGATACATTTGGTAACGAGCGCCAGTCTCAAAAATTTCTAGCGATCGCTCACTAATCTTATCTCGCAAAGCATGGGAAGCAAAAGCACCAGCAGCAACCGACAAACCGCCTAAAATGGCAGCTACGCTCAAAAAAATCTGCGTCATGAGACCTAGCCGTAAGTTTGTAAAGTAGTCATTAGTCATTAGTCATAACAAAGGACGAAGGACAAATGACAAAGGACTAATGACAATTAGACATCAAAATGATATGATACAGCCCCTTCTTCGTTTACCTTAAAATTTGCATTGAATTCTTTAGCTTTTTCATCTAAATATTGTCTGGCGTGGGCTGCGGGTAATTGTGACTGGATGGCAAAGCCTAAAACAGTTACGCGCCCGTGATTTTCTTGTAGCATCTCATAAAAAATCGATTGCAGGCGATCGCTAACTTGTTGATTAATTGCCTTTTTCTCCTGCCGACTTTGACGGTACAATCCCAATGCTAACCACGTGCCCAGTGTTAGGGTAGGGACACCAAAAATTAGACCACCAACAGCAGCATTATTATCTTCATAAGTAGCATTCGGTGCGTTAAAGTCATACTCCCCCGCCGGTATTGAAATAGCTTTAGGTGTAGCGAATTTTTCTAGTGCCGCTGTTGCTGATAGAGTTACAAACATGAATCCGAGTGTCAGTAGCCAACCGGCAGCTAATTTTTCAGCAGTTTTCATAGTTTCACTTCAGATTTACACTTTGCTTGCGATTTTAACCTGACTTTCATAAAGGTTCCAATATATCAATTAACCTGACTTTTCACGTTATGTGGAAAAGTCCACCAAAAACCTAACCCCCTAATCCCCTTACCGCGTCGGTAAGGGGGAAAATTCAAAGTCTCTCTCCTTTTAGGAGAGAGAAATAGAAGAGAGGTTTTTCAGATACCGTGAAAAGTCAGATCAATTAACTCCTAGTTACAGTTTTTTAGCTTTTACACAATATTTTTTGCCTACGCAGACTATGCTCACCACTCAGATTGGAATGGAGTGGCGAGGACGGCATTAAGATGTAATTGGATTGTGGTGCAGTTCGTTAATACGATCCTTCTGGCGGGGAAATATCAGATCCGACAGCCATACCACTATTAGTAGATTTAATCCCCGGTTTAACAGTAGGGGATTGTTGTTTTAACGATTGTAAAACAGAAGAAGAGTTATCTTGCTCAGTTGATATATTGGTATTTGCTTGTTGCTGGGACATCAAAGCTAATCCTCCCATTGCACCAGCAAGAAGAGCTGTATAACCTACATATAAATGCGTCGGACGAATTTCTAATCCCATTCCTTTTTTAGATTGGGACGAAAGAGGCTGAGTTACTGGTATAGCTGCTTGTACTGGCAAAGAAGCAGCTAAAGCAACACCATTAAGTCCTAAAGCATCTCCATAACGTCGGATAAATCCACGTAAAAAAATGTCATCTGGCAATTCTTTCGAGTTGCCGTTTTCTAATGCCTCTATCAGCTCGGTTCGGATATGAGTGGAAAGCTGGATGCGATCCAAAGAAAACCCTTTGGACAAACGGGTTTTCTGGAGTTGTTGCCCGATTTGATGTAGGCACACCATACGTTGTTGGTCTGCTTGCAAGGTAAGTTCTGCTTGAGAAATTCTCTGATGATTCAGAAATTGTAGTGGTTTTTTCCACAGCGAATTTTCTGCTGCGTTTTTAGAGGATTGCTCCTGTTGAGTGCAACACTCCTGCTGTATTTCTGATGAAGATTTGACTGTTTCCGTGGCTTGCTTCGTATCTGTAGCTATTTCAACTTTTTGATTTTGTTGGGCAAATTGTCGAAATGCTAAACCGATCGCTTCTCTACCTACAGCTTTTAATAAATCTTGAGCTCGATCTGTTTCTTCACCTATTAACTTCTGCACAATCGCTAAAGCACGTCGATAAACTCGGCTACGATGCAGTTGTGCTTCTATTTCTCCTAAAAGCGATCGCAACTCATCTTGAGAAATTTCAATATTTGGATTGCCCAGAATTTGCAAATAGTGTACAGGAGTAGTAAGCATTGTGAAAACCTTTTATATTAACTCAATCAAAGAAATTTACAATCATATCTTCACTATTGTTTCCTAACTTCACCTTGGTTTTCCGGATGTTAATTGTATAATTTAAATTTTTTAATCGATCGTCAACACTGGAACAAAGCCATAATAAATGCAGTCACCATCGTAAAAATGATACTGGCATCTCTGTGAGAAAAAACCTTGAGTGCGTACCATTTGCAAGTAACCGGAATCTCAAGGTAGACTGAGCCTGCCTCTGAGTCTAGTCTAATTGAATGCGATCGCGGTAACTAAGTACTGTAAAAATCATGTAGTGCTTTATGACCGTATGGTATGCTCATGCAGTAAATAATTACTGTTAGCATTAGCCATGAACCCTGAAGCACTTGACCGCAGCTTTCTCACACCTCTAACTTTTATTCAACGTAATGCTAAAGTCTATAGTCATAAAGTTTCTATTATATATAATCAAAAACGCTTCACTTACAGGGAATTTGCAGAGCGGATCAATTGTCTAGCCTCAGCACTCCATCATGCTGGACTTGAAAAAGGCAATCGCGTCGCTTTTTTTTGTTTCAATACTCCACCCATGCTAGAAGCCCATTTTGCTGTGCCTTTAATAGGTGGAATTCTCGTATCTATTAATACTCGTTTGGCTTCTCAGGAAGTTGCTTATATCTTAAATGATTGCGGTGCTAAATTTCTTTTTATTGATACAGAGTTAACAAATATAATTCGACCTATTCAAAATAGTCTTAAAACTGTTAAATATATAATCAATATCAGCGATACTAGTTTTAAATGCCCTAGGACAATTGAATTTACTACTCTGCCAAAAACTAGTACTGGTAAAATTCAAAAGTATCTTTTACGAGAAAAAGAATGGATAGGTTATGAAAAGAGGATTTATGGCAGTTAGTTGCGATATCTAAATTCACTGCCAAGTTTACCTGATATTGTTATTGAAGGATATAAGCGGCTGAAGTTGCGAATCAATCAGGCAAGGGCTCCACAGCGCTGGTCTGTTCTACATTGAGATTGAGTTAGTCAGTCTCAGGCTGGGATAGCTGTTGCTAGATGTTTTTTCAGCTTTCCTGTAACCAACACCAATTAGACAGCTAGGGCCTGCAAAGGCGATTTTATCAAGAATTTTTAAGAAATTAACATTTTTCAGAAAAGGAAAGACCTAATGCTGAAGTAATACCCAAAAGTTCAGAATCATAGATTTTGTAGTTTACACACACTCTAGTGTCTGAAAACCTTACATGGTAAAGTCTCTGATGTACTTCATCCATGTCGAAACCTAATTATTAGTTTTTCAATTTTTTGAAGGAGAGGAAAATGAAGAAGTTCAGCTGTTTGATGATTGTGGGGGCAGTATTGTCGATTAGTGCGCCGGCTGTGGCTGAAAGTCGTGCCGTTAATATCAGTATTGGCAGTATTGGTGGTTCCTTAGATAATGCTGCTTTGCGAACAGTTCGTCAGGTTATCGGGTCTGCTGTCGGCACTAGTACCGTCGATAAATTCATTGTATATAGTCCCAGGGCTGGATCTATTCCTATCGAAGGAGGTTTATCTGCTTGTGCTGAAGCTGGCTTCGGCATCAGCAATGCAACATTTAATGCTTTTGTCCAGCAGTTGCGTTCAATTAATCCCAAACCAGGGACTTTCTACAATCTAGAACTTACTGCAAGCTGCAAACTGAAATAAGACGTTTGCACTCAAGCACGGTAGGATGGGCTGAGGTACTAAGCCCATCCATTGAGTTACAGTCCACGCGATCGACGCAAAACTCCATATTTTTAAATTGGAGATGTAACATCAATGTTGATTTAAATCAGCGTCAAGAAGCGACTAGATTAGTTGTATCAGCCTCTAAACTCAATAGTGCAGAGACTTCCAGCATAAAACAAAAAAGAATGTCAAATTGAAGCGCATTTTTGGGAGCAGAGAAACAATATGTCTAATGTGAACATTGCAAAAGGTAGCTGCCTGTGCGGAGTAGTAAACGTTTCTACAACCCGTATGAGCGATCGGGTAGAAGCATGTCATTGTAGTATGTGTCGCAACTGGGGTGGAGGACCTTTGTTAGTAGTTGACTGTGAAAATGAGGTTAGCTTCTCTGGTGAAGAATATATCGAAGTTTATCAATCTTCAGAATGGGCAGAGCGTGCATTCTGTAAGAAGTGTGGTAGCCATCTATTTTACAAATTCAAACAAAATAACCAGCATTTCATACCCGTTGGACTATTCGATAGCTGTGAAGGTCTTGTTTTCGAGCGTCAGATATTCATAGATGAAAAGCCCAAATATTACTGTTTTGCCAATGAAACCAAGAACCTAACAGGGGCGGAGGTATTTGCACAGTTTGCACCGCAATCACAGCAGTAAAGATTGGAGTTACTTTTTAGCATATCTGTGATTGTCTGAGCAATTATTGTCAGGAAAGCCTTGGTAAATGCCTTAACTTGTAGAAAATGCTAAACCTCCGGTTAAGGCATATTCCTAGACTTTGATACAGTTCAGCTCCTTGTCCTGGAAAGATTGCCAATAGAGCAGGCGCTAGGGGCGCAAGGCCTTGCGCCCCTATGACAGGTGTACAGGTGTGGTTCAAATACATGATTTCTGCTGTAAGCTCACTTTTACGCAGACATCAGGCCTATTGGAGTACAAAAGGATTTCTGCTAGTGTATTCCAAGACTCTCCCAAGCTCGCAGCAACACAGCATTTCTACCAATATTTCTTTGTCGCTGCTAAAAATTAAAAACATTTATTTGCTTGTATGCTTTAACCCAAAATTGAATCTGAATCAAGTTCCAGCTGATGTTTGAGCAATTCTTGGTAAGTATTTTCCCGAATTATCATCTGCTTATAGAGCATAAGCAAAAACTCTTGAGCTTGTTCGCGGGACATCTGTTGCACAACGTCTGCAAAAGTTCTAAGGCGAAATTCTTGTTCTAAAGATAATGTAATGGGTTGATTCATCGCAGGCTCAATCGCCCAACTAGGCGAAAACTAAAGGGTCAATGTTGACAATCTTGAGAAGAAGCTTTCATACCTAGCTGCTGTTAGTAGTAATACACTCATCAAGCGACCTACTGAGTATTGCCTTACTTAGCGGTATCAAACTAAATATGAACTTCTGTTAACTAGTATAACAAAATATTCACAAACCTGAGATGATAGCATATTAATGCTTTAGTACATCCTGTGTTACTGATACCCCAAATATCCGAGTAATCATTTGTAATGAATCCTTACACTATCCTTAATCAGACAGGACTTCAGCGTGTTAGTGATGGCATGACCCGCCCCCTACTAGAAAATTGCGAGCCTGCCTCATATATCCTTGTTTTAGTCTGGCCCCAACTTGGGGATTTTGATAGTCTTGAATATGCGTGGTGGTTACAGCGCGAAGCTAAAAAATTGTCAAATGAAAAACTCGCTATTCGTGCAGTAGGAATTGGTAATCGCGCTTCTGGAATCAGATTTTGTGAATATACAGGATTTCCACCGGAAAATTTATTTGTTGAACCTAATGGAGAACTACATCACCAACTCAAACTTTATTCAGGTCTCAATTTTTCTCTCCCTGGACTTTCTCCTGCTCAGAAAGCTTGGCTAAATCTAGTGTTAATGTGTGCAGGCTTTGGAAGTCCTGGAACGCTAAGAGAAGTTTTTCGGGGATACAGGGGAGATCGTCAAGCCCCTCAACTCATTGAAGATGATGAAATTATTCAAGGTACTCCTCTACCTGCTTTTAAAGGCTCGTTTTTCCAATTAGCTGGCGGAAGTGGGTTTCAACGTCCCTTTGAATTGGCTACTCTACGGCTACGGAATATGGTTGAAGTTCTCAGCAATTGGCAGACTTATGTACCTAATTCTGCTTACTTAACTCAGCGTGGTGGAACTTTTCTGTTTGATACCAAAGGCCAGTTACTTTACGAACATCGAGATCCAGGAATTTTAGGTTTTGCTGCTAATATGAGTCAGCCCTTATCATTTTTATCTTCGCTCGAAACGGAATTAGCTGGGCTTGGCAATCAATTTTAATCTCTGCTGTAGTTTTACAGTATCAGCATATTTGAAAACCTCTTCAATAATAATATTATTGGCTTTTTTTGTTTGTATGCTTAAATAAATTGTTCTATCCCGATCAATCGTAACCTCACTATTTTATCCTGCGATCGCATCTATTCCCCAATATGATTTTCCTGACAATAGTTATAGATCCAAAGAAGAACTGATAAACCAGTTAGTTTTAGTTACTGGCGTCAGATATCCATTTGTTACCATCTCTAAACGCTTTGTGAAATGGTCTGAATATGCCGTAGACAAAGACAAATCGGTTTCTCCTAATTGCTGGATCTGGGAGGTCACAATCGTCGGATGCAAGGCATCGCAAAATCAAATAAGGAAATATTATTATCAAGCGATTGATGCTGAATCGAGAAGACTGATAACCGAATCTTCGGTTAAAGAAGACAAGCAGTTTGTTGGGGTGAAAACCGACTGTAGTATGGGGCATCGGTGAGAGTATAATAAGATAAAGCGCATTTTGTCAATCAGTATTCAGAATGAATTTTGACTCCTGAATTCTGAATTATGCTGAAAATTGAGATAAGTAAAGACTTTCTAAAGACGCTTGAATTTCATTTGTACGAAGTGGTCTTCCAGTAGGAAAATAGATAAAGGAGTAGTAACCATCAAGCTATATGTTTGAAATTATGGTGTTAAATCATTTTTTGTTAAAAGAGCCTGCTTCGGTATCTCATCAATATTCCGAGCACATCAATCTACTTTTGTAAATCTAAAATCTGCTCTAAAAGAAGCTCTAATGGGTGTAAAAAATGATTCGTAATTGATAATGACGCTTGCGGACTCGCTAACGTAATTCGTAGTTGTAATCACTGCTTGCTCTGTACTCTCTTAATTACGAATTACGAATATAGCAAGTAAGGATAGATAAAATGTCATTTATTATGCAAACTTCTGGAACTCTTACTGGTTTAGATATCTTAGTCGTTGAGGATGATGATGATACTCGCTTTTTTATCACTACTGTCTTGGAAATGGATGGAGCAACAGTTATAGCAGTGATATCAGCAGCAGATGCACGCAATGTATTGTCTGAATTGCAACCCGATGTTTTAATTAGTGATATCGGGTTGCCTGGGGAGGATGGCTACACTTTCATCTCCAAATTCCGGGCGCTTAAAGCAAATAATTGTTGTGGACGAGTCCCGGCTATTGCTTTAACAGCCTTTGCTGATAGTGAGGCTCGTATCCGTGCTTTGGAAGCTGGTTTTGACACTCATATATCTAAACCGATCGCTCCAGAAGAACTAGTTGAGATAGTGGCTAATTTGGTTGCTTCTTGTCATTGGTAATTATTCTCTGCGGTCTTGATAATCTTCAGAAGACTTTGGATCTAACTCCCAGCGATCGCCATCACGATCCTCTAAAATATCGTTGGTATGCAGAAATTCCGAATCAGCCATTTCTAGCCCCACTGCTGCTTCTAGGTCTTCTGTGACATTTTGATCGGGAGTGGAAGTACTACCACCAACAGCTTCATCTCCAACTGCATCTGCATCTTGCCAATAAGCATCGACATCCCCACCAGTCAGTTCAGGACTAGTTTCTGTGTACTCGTCTCTTTCATCCTGCATAGAGCGTCCGCCAATATTGTATCCTGGCAAGTCTTTCACACCAGTACCGTAGGATTCGGTAATCTCTTGTGGCAAATCATTACTTTTAATTTTGTCATTATGATTTTTTTCTGCCATAATACTAGCCCTCTTTTGCATTCTCACAATAACGTTTTTTTGTTACAAATTTGTCTAACTAGAGGTGTATAGCTAAGAAAATAATCTATCCCTTGGGTACGACGCTAAACTAGCGATCGCACCATAAAATTGTAGCTATGAATTCATGGTCAAGGAACTTGTAGTTGAAGTTATGAGTGAAAAGTTATCAAACCGAAATTATCCATTGGCGAACTTTTCACTCATAACTATTTCTTGTTTGGCAAAAATAGGCAGCCAGAAATTAAATTTTGATGAGGAGTTTAGCATTTTAACTCGTATTCATACTTTTTCAATACCTAAATGCTAAACAACCAATTGAAATCTCAAAATTATTTGAGTAGTGAAGGCAGATCGGATGATTGATAAGTAATTCAAAATTATTTATTCAATAATTAATCTGATTATTTAACTTTTGTTGTAGTTAGTTGAAAGACTAGATAAATAAAAAATCCCATTTTATGACTGAACATAACAATAACCCCGGTAATAAAAAAGTTGCTATCCTGATCGAACAAGCAGTAGAGGATGCAGAATTTACAGTTCCATATAATGGATTAAAACAAGCAGGAATGGAGGTAGTAGTCCTTGGTTCCCGAATGAATGAAAAATATAAGGGTAAACAAGGCAAACTTAGTATAGAAGCCGACGGTACCACAACGGAAGCGATCGCAGCCCAATTCGACGCGGTGATAATTCCCGGTGGGATGGCTCCCGATCAAATGCGGCGGAACATCAACACAGTACGTTTTGTCCAAGAAGCTATCCAGCAAGGAAAATTAGTCGCTGCTGTTTGTCACGGCCCACAAGTTTTAATTGAAGGCGACTTGCTCAAAGGTAAACAAGCCACTGGCTTTAGCGCTATTGCCAAAGACATGATTAACGCAGGCGCAAAATATTTAGATGAGCCATTGGTAGTTGACGGAAATTTGATTACATCTCGCGAACCGGGAGACTTGCCAATTTTCACCACAGCTATATTAAGCCGTTTGGGTTATGGTGGCAAAGATGCGGCATTACCAAATGAAAAAGACACAAGTGCCCAATGGTGGAAGCTGGCTGATGCTTGGGGTGGCTCAACTAAAGGTGAGATCGCCAAAGGTTTAAATACTGCCCTTACTGGTGAACGTTATTCGCTAGAAGCATTTGAAAACTACTTGCAAAAGGAATCAGATAACGAAGTTAACTCAGTCTTTCAAGAAATAATTGCTAATAAACAGCGCCACATTCAAAAACTGGAAACTTGTCTTCAGCTATTGGGTGAAAAACCGTCTTTAGGGGCAAATATTGCTAATCAGTATGCCAAGGTAAAAACTGCCTTGACAGGAAGTGACGATATATATCAGTTACGTTCTGCGTTGGGAGATGTGCAAACTGGTATCGGTGATATTGGCAATTTGTCTGTAATGTTCACTGACCCAGTAGCAACTGCTATTTTCAAAGAAATTTACCACGATTTATTTAAATACGAACAGCAATTAGTCGAATTGTATCGGGCGCGGATAGGCGCTCAGATACAGCCTCCTAAGCCGACTACAGGGGCTGCTGTGTCAATGTAATTCGTAATTCGTAATTCGTAATTCGTAATTCGTAATTACAAGATGTTCGTGCTATCAGTGGGGGTTTGCAAAGTTTTTACTGTCGCAAAACTGAACTTGTTAGGGTAATTTCTGAATTGACTTTACGTGAAAATCTTTTTTTAGGTTATTGTTTGCACGATTCTTATTAGTGTGATGGAGATATAAAAAGTGAGTTCAACATCAGGGGATAAATCAAGTACAAACCAGCCAGAAGCTAGTGAAGTAGAGCGTTGGGCATCCCTTATCGGCGGCGGTGCGATGGTGCTGATGGGTTTAAGGCAAGGTTCATTGCGAGGAGCGCTGACGGCTTTAGCTGGTGGCGGTTTGCTTTATCAAGGTGCAACCAAGCAAAGCACAATCCAGAAAGCACAGGAAGCAATCGGGATAAACCAGCCTATCAAAGTTGAAAAGACGGTAACTATCAATAAATCGGCAGAAGAATTGTATCGCTTTTGGCACGACTTTGAAAATTTGCCTACATTTATGAAGCATCTTAAATCTGTCAAGGTGTACAACGAAAAACGTTCTCATTGGATTGCCAATGCACCTTTGGATAATACGGTAGAATGGGATGCAGATATTCTCGAAGACCGAGAAAATGAATTTATTTCTTGGGCTTCTGTAGAAGGTGCAGATGTTGATAATTCTGGTTTTGTTCGCTTTAAAAAAGCACCAGGCGATCGCGGCACGGAAGTCAAGGTTGTTTTGGAGTATAACCCACCAGGTGGAGCATTAGCAGCTACCGTAGCTAAACTTTTTGGCGAAGAACCAGAACAGCAAATTGGTGATGAATTGCGCCGCTTCAAAATGCTAATGGAAGCAGGTGAAATTGCCACCACCGAAGGTCAACCTTCTGGACGCAGCTAGTTATTTGTTCTTTGTCCTTTGTCTATTTGTCCTTTGCCTAAAGCGAATGACCAATGACTAATAATTCGGCTTTGCTCAGTACAAGTGAACAATGACTAATGACCAATGACTAAGGACTAATAATTATGAAAGCAGTTTGCTGGAACGGTGCTAATGATGTGCGGGTGGAGACAGTACCAGACCCGAAAATTCTCAACCCCCGCGACGCAATTATTAAAATTACTTCCACGGCGATTTGTGGCTCCGATTTACATATTTATGGCGGCTATATTCCCACGGTGCAACAGGGTGACATTATTGGTCACGAATTCATGGGGGAAGTCGTGGAAGTTGGTAGAGGAGTCAACAATTTAAAAATAGGCGATCGCGTTGTTGTTCCTTCCACAATTGGCTGTGGTAATTGCAATTATTGCCAACGTGATATGTGGTCATTGTGCGATAATTCCAATCCCAATGGCTGGATTCAAGAAAAATTATTTGGCAATATCACCTCAGCTATTTATGGCTATTCCCACATGTTAGGTGGTTATGCAGGGGCACAAGCAGAATATATCCGTGTACCCTTTGCTGATGTGGGTGTCGTTAAAGTTCCGCCAGATTTGCCGGATGAGATGTTGTTATTCATCTCCGACGCTATCCCCACAGGTTATATGGGTGCAGAGTTATGCGATATCCAACCGGGTGATACTGTAGCCGTTTGGGGTTGCGGTGCTGTTGGACAGTTTGCGATGATTAGCGCCTACATGATGGGAGCCGAAAAAGTGATCGCTATAGATCGCTTTCCCGAACGCCTGGAAATGGCGAAAAAGTTTGCCAAAGCAGAAGTGATTAACTACGAAGAAGTTAATGCTGGCGAAGCGTTGAAAGAGATGACTGGTGGTCGTGGCCCCGATGCTTGCATCGATGCAGTGGGTTTAGAAGCACACGGCGTTGGTTTAGAAGACTTCTACGACCAGACAAAACAAAAGCTCAGATTGGAAACCGACCGTCCCCACGTTTTGCGGGAAATGATGGTCGCCTGTCGTAAAGGCGGGACTCTTTCAATTATGGGTGTTTATGGTGGTTTTGTAGACAAAATACCATTGGGTGCAGCCTTTAATAAAGGCCTAACCTTTAGAATGGGACAAATGCATGGACAGAAATATATGCATTTGTTATTGCAGATGGTTTTGGATGGAAAACTCGATCCTTCCTTCGTTGTCACCCATCAATTACCTTTAGAACAAGCACCTCACGCCTACCACATCTTTCAACAAAAAAAGGATAACTGCATCAAAGTTGTTCTTAAACCCTGAACGATCAATAGTCATTTAAGGTTTTGAATTGTATACCCAACATAATGCAAATGAGGTTTTTTATGAATCGAGTAATTTCATGGCTGCGGAATATTCGCATTTCCCAAATCGTTGTAGTTTTCCTCGTAGGATTTATGTTCTTACTAGGTCAAGCTTTTAGCTACACTAACATTGCACTGGCTAATGTTAACACTCCAGAGGGTACTTATTACAAAGGAGTACCAAATGAGCAAGGTGAAATTAGAAACGATACCCAAATCAATAATACCCAGAAATCACAAAATCCAATAAAAGGTGCTGTTGATAATATCCGCGAAAAGTTAAACTTGGACGAAAAACCTCCTGAAGCTACAAAAGAGTTTTTTGATCCTAGTACAAATAGAAGCGGAGATAATACTTCATCATACGAAGGAAGTAGAGAAGGTTATTATCGCACTCCTTCTAGTAACTAACTCAGAGATAGCAGCTAAACGGTTAGTAAATCTTGAGTCGAATACTTGAATAACTTTTTAGCAGTTATTGAGACGCGATAACTATCGCGTCTCAAAATTAAGATAAATCATCGATTTATCTTGATATTAACGAGCCAGAAATGATAACTAAGGACTAAATATTATGAAAGCAGTTTGCTGGCATGGAGCAAACGATGTGCGGGTTGATACAGTTCCCGACCCGAAAATTATCAACCCACGCGATGCCATTGTTAAAATTACTTCTACGGCAATTTGTGGTTCAGATTTGCATATTTACAACGGCTACATTCCCACCATGCAAAAGGGCGATATCCTTGGTCATGAATTCATGGGGGAAGTCGTAGAACTGGGAAGTGCAGTTAAAAATGTTAACATAGGCGATCGCGTCGTTGTTCCCTTCACCATCTCTTGCGGTAGCTGCTTTTTCTGCAATCGGGATTTATGGTCATTGTGCGATAACTCTAACCCCAATGCTTGGTTAGTAGAAAAGCAAATGGGACATTCACCAGCAGGTCTATTTGGCTACTCTCATTTATTCGGCGGTTACGCTGGGGGTCAAGCAGAGTATGCACGAGTACCATTTGCTGATGTCGGCTTGTTCAAAATTCCCGATGGTTTAACGGATGAGCAAGTACTATTTTTAACAGATATTTTCCCCACAGGCTACATGGCAGCCGAAAACTGCAACATCAAACCCGGTGATATTGTCGCTGTTTGGGGTTGTGGCCCTGTCGGACAATTCGCGATCAGAAGCGCATATATGCTAGGTGCAGAACGGGTAATTGCCTTTGACCGGGTTCCCGAACGTCTGCAAATGGCTAAAGAATATGGCAAAGCTGAAGTTCTCAACTACGAAGAAGTGAATATAGGCGAAGCACTCAAAGAAATGACTGGCGGTCGTGGCCCCGATGCTTGCATAGATGCAGTGGGAATGGAGGCACATGGTACAGATTCTATGGCGATGTACGACCAGGTAAAGCAAGCAGTACGTCTCGAAACAGACCGTCCGACAGCATTACGGCAAGTAATAGTATCTGCTGCTAAAGGTGGTCACGTATCACTTGCGGGTGTGTACGGTGGCTTTTTAGATAAAATCCCGATGGGTGCTGCCATGAACAAGGGATTAACCTTCAAAATGGGACAAACGAATGTCCACAAGTATCTAAAACCTTTGCTAGAACACATCCAAAACGGTGATATCGATCCAACGTTTATTATCACCCATACTTTACCTCTAGAACAAGCGCCGCACGGCTACGAAATTTTTAAACACAAGAAAGATAACTGCATCAAAGTAGTACTCAAACCGTAGTGGGGAACGGGGAAGAAGCAGGGAGCAAGGAGCAAGGGGGAGAATACAAAATTACCTTCTTTCCCCTCTGCAAACTTCACCCTACCCCTGTGCCTCTTCCCAATGCCCAGTGCCCCAACACTTAACACCTAACCTTCCATGTTTGATTTACTAAAATCAGAATTTACGCGTCGTAATATATTACACAAAGCAGGTTTTGGGTTAATTACACTCAGTACTTTTGGGGTAGCAGGTACTATTTTTAAACCTAATCGTACCTTAGCCCAAGCTGGGCCAGCACCAAGCAAAGAACCATCTATGCCTCCTGAAAAAAAGTTAGGATGGGCTATTGTTGGCTTGGGAAAATTTGCTACGCAACAGATTATTCCGTCGTTTGGTGAATGTAAGCGTTCAAAGCTGGTAGCGTTAGTCAGTGGCGATCGCGCCAAAGCTGAAGGCATAGCCCAGCAATACGGGGTTAACTCGAAAAATATCTACAATTACCAGAACTACGATACCATCCGCAATAACCCGGAGGTTGATGTTATTTATATCATTTTACCTAATGGGTTACACGCCGAATACAGTATTCGTGGTGCCCAAGCTGGTAAGCATATCATGTGCGAAAAGCCAATGGCTATTACTGTCGAGGAATGCCAAGCAATGATTGATGCTGCCAAAAAAGGCGATCGCAAATTGATGATTGCTTACCGCGCTCAATATGAACCTTACAACCTCGCTGCGATCGAACTGGCACAAAGTGGCAAACTTGGTAAACTAAAAGCTATAACCTCCGACCACGGACGCAACCTCGACCCCAAAGACCCAGCAGATCGTTGGCGGGCACAAAAAAAACTAGCTGGCGGCGGTTCCCTTTATGACATTGGGATTTATAGCTTGCAAGCGGCGCGGTATATCACAGGCGAGGAACCACAAGAAATTAGCGCCATGATGTACAGCACCCCTGGCGACCCCCGCTTTCGGGAAGTCGAGGAAAATGTCAACTTCGTTTTGCGTTTTCCTAGTGGTGTGCTTGCTAATTGTACCTCTAGCTACGGCTATGCAGATACCAAGCGTATCCAAGTTTTTGGTTCAGATGCAGTCTTAGAGTTAGATCCAGCTACCGACTACTACCAACATCGCTTGACAATCAAACGCAAAAACAGTAGTGAAGAACAGAATATTCAGGAAAAGAACCAATTCGCCCTAGAGATGGATCATTTGTCCGAGTCCATCATGGCGAATAAACAGCCCAAAACTCCCGGTGAGGAAGGCTTGCAAGATGTCAGGCTGATGCAACTAATTTACCAAGCAGCTCGCACTGGCAAAACAATCAAAGTTTAAAAGTAAAAGAGGCAAAAAATATGTCTGATACAACCGTTATCAAAGTAGACTCTAGCAATTCTCCTAAAGGCCAACTTGGTCAGAAATATCTTGCATCTGGCAAAACCATTTCCATGCGCCTATGGGAAAATGAGGAACCGAACGAACCTAAAGAGCCAACAGCACGGGAATATGAAACTGTTGGTTATGTAATTACTGGTCGTGCAGAATTGCATCTTGAAGGGCAAACGATTTTACTAGAACCTGGGAGTTCTTGGGTAGTAGCAAAAGGAGCTAGTCACACCTATAAAATTTTAGAATCATTTACTGCTGTTGAAGCAACTAGTCCACCTGCTCAAGTTCACGGGCGAGACGAAAACTGATTTGCGATCGCTCGCTAAAAACCTATAGCCGCTTTCAATGACATGGAATATAAAGCATTCGTAGGAGAACAATATTCTTGTTCTCCTTTTTACTGTGCTTTGCAGCTTAGAGGTTGTTTTAAAAGTGTTTGGCTGAATGGTTCCCTCCCCTTTATAAGGCTACGGTGTACACATAAGTCTCTCGACCTGCACCTTTATTGCATTGACCTACAAAAATTAACCCACCCTACGTTACATAGCAACTTTAAAAGACTTGTGTGTACACCGTAGCCTTTATAAGGGGAGGGTGGGGTGCAATGACTGGGGGGGAATCATAACTAATCCTGTTTTATCATTTTGGGGAAAGAAAAATAATTGTAGGTTGGGTTGAACGAAGTGAAACCCAACATTTACCTTGATTTTCGGATGTTGGGTTTCGTTCCTCAACCCATTCTTATTTCAATTATTTTGAGTATTTTAACGGGTTGACAAAATACCTCTCACGGATGAGGATGGAGAGTGGTTTTCGCAGGGCTTTAACGCTTTTCTTTCTCTAGGTACAATTCATATTTGGATTAATCGGATTTTATTAGTGGGATAGGTTCGTGGATGCCTAATTCAGAGGGTGACTTCCTGGCTTAGGCATCCACCTAATTAGCCCGTGGACTAAATTTTATTTTTTCAGCAAGCCCTTATTAGTTATGGGAGGTTCCCAAAGTGTATAAAGTTTGCCATATACTCCTCCGAGAGTTTTGCCACCCTTTCTTTCTGTTTCTGTTTTGAAAGGGTTATTACCAAGTTTTTTAGCTAAATTTTTTCCAAATATGGCTTTAGACATTTTGATAAAGTTTTCTTCTTCCGCTTGTATCATCATATAATATGATACAACGGCTTCTTCAGCTTGTTCTCTTTCTCTTAAACTTGCACCAACATTAACAATAATCGGTTTGCCCTCAATCACAAATTCTGCGGGTTTTATTGTATCTCCTTTTATTTTTTCTGTTGCTCGTTCTGAATAATGATAAAGGCGATAGTAAAAATATAGTTGAGATTCATCAAAAGCCTTATTCGATTTTGTGTCATCATTTAGCAGTCTATAGCAAAAGGCAATAAAATTACTTGCGATAAAAGCTCTAGTATAATTATCTCGAATTTTTGGAATCATTCTGAATAATCCCCAGCTTGAGTATTCTTTATCTATAAGAGATAAAAAAGTATCCCTGCCTCTTTTCAAAAGTGTCAAAGCTTGTATTAATTCATATTCAAAGTTTTTTTCATTCAAGTCATCAGTAATAATTTTGATAGCTGTTCTAATATCTTGATTACCAGTTTCCAAAAGAAATGCCTTAATTTCTGCGTTTTGGAATCTAGATAAAGATTCACATATTTTTAATGCTTTTTCTCCACATGGAAGACTAGAAATAATAAAAGGAAGAACTTCATTTAATATATTAAAATATTCATCTTCTGTAGAATTTATTAACTTATTAAATTCTTTGGAAACTATCGTGGGATCTATCATAATCTACACTCATTTACCTAAAAATTATACCCAGTTATATAAATTATTATTTAGCCAGCTCCAGTCACGATCTCACAATTAAACTTTGGGATGTAAGTACAGGAGAATGCCTGAAAACCTGGCGCGGATATACAGACTGGGTGAGGTCAGTTATATTTACCCAAAATTATCATACCTTGATTAGTGCCAGTGATAGCCACACCGTTTTACTATGGGATACACGTACGAATCAATCTCACGTTTTAGGTAATTTAGAAACGGAATGGATGTAGGCGATCGCAGATCATCCCTCTTCCCCACACGATTATCATTTTCAATAAAACTATTTTGAGTATTTTAACTGGTTGACAAAATGCACTTTATCTTAACCTCTCACGGATGACCTACGCCTAAATTGATAAAAGTATTGAAAAATAAAGGTTTTAGAATTGTAGGTTGGGTTGAACGAAGTGAAACCCAACCTACGCCTGGGAACGAGAAGACGAGAAGCGAGAGAACAATGGGAAATCGAGCTTTTTCCGACTTGTGTATACACCGTAGATACATACGGGGAGGGTTAGGTGGGGTAAAAAATATTTAATACATCAACTATGACTTTTCAAACAACCTCTTATGGCATAAATCTTCTGATAGAGAGACATCACAAGACGAAATTGTATTCTATTAACAATGTCTTTTTAGAGAAAATGCTTTTTGGCAAGTCTGGTTTTCTATCAATAATTTCAGTAGAGATAATTACTCAATATTTTTAACAAAACAGAATGGAGCGAACAAATGAGGTTTGTCTTAAGACGCCGCAAGCTGGGTCAATTAATGGTCTTCAGCACAGTAGCGGCGACGATCGCTAATTTTGTAGAGAAAGCTGTAGCAGAAACTCAAGTAAAAAAAACTACCCCAATGCTGGCAACTTCCACTTCTGAAACTGTGAAGGTGACGCTACAAGTGAATGGAACACCTCATAGTTTGCAAATTGAACCGCGTGTTACCTTACTTGATGCACTTCGGGAATACATAGGATTAATTGGTACTAAAAAAGGTTGCGATCATGGTCAGTGTGGTGCTTGCACGGTGCTGGTTGATGGGCAACGAATTAATTCCTGCCTGACATTTGCAATTATGCACACCGACGCAAAAATTACAACTATTGAAGGGTTGGAACAAGGAAATAATCTGCACCCGATGCAAGCCGCGTTTGTTGCCCGCGATGCGTTTCAGTGCGGCTACTGCACGCCAGGACAGATTTGTTCGGCGGTGGGTTTGGTGAACGAGGGACACGCTAAATCGGATGCCGACATTCGCGAACTAATGAGCGGCAATATCTGCCGTTGCGGTGCTTATCCAAATATCGTGGCTGCTGTCCGCGATGTCTTAGAGGGAAAAAAAGATGCAGCCGTTTAGCTATAAGAAAGCAGGACAAGCAGAAAATGCTGTGGCTTTGGTTACTCCAGATGCTCAAGCCTCGTATCTAGCTGGTGGTACTAGCCTCATCGATTTGATGAAGCTGAATGTCCAGAACCCAAGAGAGTTGGTTGACATTAACCCACTGCCACTGAGCAAGATAGAAGTACAGGGTAACGGTGTGCGGATTGGAGCAACGGCAAGCAATAGCGATGTTGCTTATAATCCGCTGATTCAAGAGCGTTATCCTGTGCTATCAGAGGCGTTGCTGTCTGGGGCATCACCGCAACTGCGAAACATGGCAACAGTGGGCGGAAATTTGCTGCAACGTACCCGATGTTACTACTTCCGCGATACTTCGATGCCGTGTAACAAGCGCGTTCCCGGTTCAGGTTGTGCGGCAATTGAGGGCTACAACCGGATTCACGCGATTCTTGGCGGTAGCGATCGCTGTATTGCCACTCATCCTTCTGATATGGCGGTGGCAATGATCGCACTCGATGCCGTTGTGCAAACCCGCGGGCCGAGGGGAGAGCGCAGTATTCCACTGGTAGATTTTCATCTTCTACCTGGCGAAACTCCAGAAAGAGAAACGGTTCTAGAACACGGAGAGTTAATCGTTGCGGTTGATTTACCTGCTTTAAACTTCGCAAGGCGATCGCACTATTTAAAAGTCCGCGATCGCGCCTCCTATGCCTTTGCGATGACATCGGTTGCAGCTGCATTAGATATTCAAAATGGTATCATTCGCGCGGCACGGATTGCCCTTGGTGGCGTGGGCACAAAGCCTTGGCATGCCTTGGAAGTAGAAAAAATACTTTTGAACAAGCCTGTAAACCAGGCAACATTTCAAGCAGCCGCGGACGCTGCGATCGCCGGCGCTAAACCTCAAAAATACAACGGTTTTAAAGTCGAACTGACTAAACGCACAATTGTTAAGGCGCTGACAACAGTGGGAGGGATGGCATGAATACAGGAGATAAAAATATAGTTGTCGGCAAACCGCTCAATCGAGTTGATGGCTACCTGAAGGTAACTGGTGGCGCACGTTACGCGGCTGAGTTTCCGGTAGCAAAAATGACTTATGGCGTGACAATTCAAAGTGCGATCGCCAAAGGTAAAATTGCCCAAATCGATACCAAGGCGGCGGAACAAGTACCGGGTGTATTAGCAGTAATTACCCACCTGAACGCGCCCAAAGCGTCTGGAGAAAAGGGCGGCGGTCATAAGGTGCAAGTCCTGCAAGATAACATTGTGCTGTATAGCGGTCAGCATATTGGTGTCGTCGTTGCCGATACCTTTGAACGAGCGATGTATGCTGCTTCCCTCGTACAAGTTCGCTATGAGGAAGAGAAACCAACCATTAATATGCGGGAGAATCTCACAAAGGCATACTTACCTAAAGGTAAAATCCCTAGAGATGAGCCGCCCGATTTAGCGCATGGCAATGTCAGCCAGGGACTAGCGGCGGCGGCTGTCCGCGTCGAGCAAACCTATACCACCCCAGTGGAAAATCACAATCCAATGGAGCCTCATGCCACAACAGCAGTTTGGCAAGGCGATGAACTGCTGCTGTATGACGCAACTCAGGGAATTTTTTCGACTCAAAAAAAAGTTGCGGAGGTATTAGGAATTGAGCCTGAGAAAGTCCGCATTATGTCTTACTATGTGGGCGGTGGCTTCGGTTGCAAAGGGTCGGCTTGGTCGCACGTGCCGCTAGCGGCGATCGCCGCAAAGCAAGTTAAGCGCCCAGTAAAATTAGTTCTGGGACGCATACAGATGTATGGGCCTGTGGGCTTTCGACCGGAGACAATTCAACAGGTTTCTCTCGGCGCAACCCGCGATGGCAAATTGACTGCTCTGCGACACGCCGGCACTTCCCAGACTTCAACTTTCGATGAATTTATCGAACCTGTTGGTAAAAGCGCCCGGATGCTTTACGCTAGCCCGAATATCGAAACTAGCCATCATCTGGTTCAGCTCGATCAAGGAACACCAACTTATATGCGGGCCCCAGGTGAAGCATCTGGGTCGTTTGCTTTAGAATCGGCAATGGACGAACTAGCTTATGCGCTCAACATCGATCCGGTGGAACTGCGTCTGCGTAACTATGCTGAAGTCGATCCTAGTAAAAAACTCCCTTGGTCGAGCAAGTCACTGAGAGAGTGTTACAAATTGGGAGCAGAAAAGTTTGGCTGGCAAAAGCGCAATCCCAAGCCCCGTTCAATGCGCGACGGTAATTATTTAATTGGTTGGGGGATGGCGACAGCTACTTATCCTACTAACCGTTCCCCAGCATCAGCGATCGCTCAAATTATGGCAGATGGTACAGCCGTGGTGCGAAGTGGTTCGCAAGATATTGGTACGGGAACTTATACTGTCATGACTCAAGTTGCAGCTGATGCACTCGGTTTACCAGTTGAGAAAGTTCGGTTTGAACTAGGGGATACGAAGATGCCACAAACCCCTATTTCTGGTGGTTCCCAAACTGCTGCCAGTGTCAGTTCAGCCGTACATTTAGCGGGAAATCAAGCACGCAGTCAGCTTTTGCAACTAGCACTTGCCGATCCAAAATCGCCCCTTTATAGTTCAAAGGCTGAGGATGTGATTGCGCGAGATGGCAGCTTTTTCTTAAAAAATAAATCGTCTGCAAGCGAAACATATCAGGCAATCTTGGCACGACATAGAAAGAAAACGATCGAAGCGCGTGCAGATGCCAAGCCCGGAGAGGAACAAAAGAAGTTCTCAATGCACTCATTTGGAGCGCAGTTTGCCGAAGTGCGCGTTGAACCTGATTTGGGCGAAGTGCGAGTAACCCGCTGGGTAGGAACTTTTGGCGTGGGACGCATTCTCAACGCTAAAACAGCCAACAGTCAGATGATCGGTGGGATTATTTATGGCATCGGCATGGCGTTAATGGAACACACGCTAACAGACCCGAACCGAGGACGCGTTGTCAACCATGATTTAGCTGAGTATCACGTACCAGTGAATGCAGACATTCCTGATATTGAGGTGTTGTTTGTCGATGAACAAGATCCACATATCAACCCGCTTGGTGTCAAAGGAATTGGTGAAATTGGGATTACCGGAGCTGCGGCAGCGATCGCTAATGCTGTCTATCATGCCACAGGTAAGCGCATCCGCGATTTGCCAATTACTTTAGACAAACTGCTGTAGATATGGCGATCGCAACATAATATGAGCAAGAAGTTCATACGCAGCAATGATACCCTGTGTCAATACACTTGTAGAGACGCGATTTATCGCGTCTTGAAATACCAATAGACCTCTTGCAAAAATATATTTTTGCACTCTTAGGGGAAAGGGTAAAGGTTAAAGGGAAAGGATTTTGAGTTTTTTTACCCTTTTACCCTTCCCCTTTTCCCGACAAATGCCAAGAAGTCTAATCAGTAGAAGACTCAGGACTGATGACTGCTCAAGTAAAATTTGGTACTCTTAGCTCGGAATCACTGTAATTACGTCCGCGACCGAGATGAGTAGTCGAACAGCCCAATCCTACGCTTTCTTATCGATTGCAGCAGCAATCATTACTATTGCCTTAAAGTTTGGCGCTTACCTGCTAACCGGGTCAGTAGGTTTGCTCTCAGATGCTATTGAATCAATTGTAAATCTCGTGGCAGCATTGGTTGCTCTATGGGCATTGACCTATGCTGATAAACCAGCCGATGCCGAACACGCTTTTGGACATTCTAAAGCCGAATACTTCTCCAGTGGTGCAGAAGGTGCGTTGATTATAGTGGCAGCCATTAGCATTGCTGTTGAAGCTTGGGGACGCTTGCTGCATCCAGAACCATTAACACAGCTGGGATTAGGGTTGGCGCTCTCTCTTTTTGCAACCGCAATCAACGGCGTTGTTGCCTTTATCTTGTTACGAGCAGGGCAACGGTTGCGTTCCATTTTACACTCAGAGCTGATGCTCATCACCTGTTTACCGATGTATTAACTTCGGCTGGTGTAGTAGTTGGAATCTTTCTCGTCAAAGTAACAGGCACTCTCGTACTCGATCCAATTGTCGCCCTGATAGTAGCAGCAAATATTACTTGGACAGGATTTCGTTTGCTGCAAGAAACTAGTAGCGCCTTACTGGATGCAGCTTTGCCTAAAAAAGAAATTGACGCAATTAAGAGCATCTTTGACGAGTACAAAGACCGAGACATTCAGTTTCATGCCTTGCGAACCCGTACTGCTGGAATCCGTCGCTTTGTTTCCTTTCATGTTCTTGTACCTGGATCTTGGACAGTGCAACAAGGCCATGATTTATGCGAGGCAATTGAGCTTGCCATTGTTCGAGTGCTACCTTCAACCCACGTTACAACTCATTTAGAACCTGTAGAAGATCCAGTTTCTTGGGAAGATTTGGAGTTGGAGCGATCGAGCAATCAGCAAATGCAAGATATGAAATAAGAGATTAATTGCTGCCGATCGCATCTCTACATCAACTGCAACGCCGAATACTGCAAATGCGTAGGCGTAGCCAGCCGTAGGCATTGCTAATTTTCAAACTCAATCAAGTTGATTAACTTGCGCTCGCTTCGAGCAGGCAGTTACGCCATCGCAACTGTCTTTTTCCGCGAAGGACGTTTGCGGTCTGATTTTTTCTTCAATCCCACAGCTTGAGCTTGATCGCTATCTGAGCCATATTGCCCGCGTACAACTTCTTTCATCGCTAATACGGCATTATGAAATTCCCACTCTGCTAATCGAGCAGCATCAGCTGCCGCACGGTATAAAGCTAGTTTCTCAGTTTCGGTTTGTTGAGAAATCAACATTGCCTGATAAGCTTCCTGTAAATTAGCAGATGAGGCATCAGCACGAGTTGTGTTGTAAGTGTTGACGGTTTGTAAACCGTGGAATGAGTCAATATCTTGACTAATCAGTAGAGGACGCAAACGGTTTGTTGTATTTTGGGGAGGCATATATGCATACTTAGTAATTTGTACATTTAATGTACCCATTACAACAAAAAAAGCTATCAGTAAGATGAAATTTTTCGATCGGGCAAGCTTAGAAAGGATAGTTTAGGATAACAGGTCGATGTATTGGCATAACAGACCGATGTATTAACATAACAGACCGATGTATTAACATAACAGACCGATGTATTGGCATAACAGACCGATGTATTGGCATAACAGACCGATGTATTGGCATAACAGACCGATGTATTGGCATAACAGACCGATGCAATTACAAAACCGTAAGACGACACTAAAAACCGAATGGCACTAAGAAAAGCCCAAAGGCTTATGTAGCCTCGTTTCGCCTCGTTCCCAGTCTGAAGACTGGGAATGTATTGCCCAGAGGCTCTGCCTCTAGTCAAGCCACTGGAGGCGGAGCCTCCCAGGATGGATTCCCAGCCTGGAGGCTGGGAACCAGTCATAGGCGATTGTCGCCCCTTGAACTTAGTGCCATTCCACTAAAAACCACAAGCAGCATTAAAATTTCTAACACTCTAAAGCTGAAGTGTCACTAGTGGGAATATAATCAAAAAATTATACAGTTTTGTTTAATAAAAACTGCACTAGAAAATAGTGGAGGTTAAAGCAATGGATGGGCGCGATCGCTACTTACAAATCGCTCTGGTTCTTGTTGGCATAGCTTTTCTACTTATATATCCGCTAACTCAGGTCTGGGCATCAGGCTGGTTATGGCAACCAGGTCAGCACGAATACGAACAGATGATTATTGGTGTTTATGCGACGCTTGGTGTTTTTTTGCTGTTAGCTTCAAGGCAACCAGAAGCTCACCTCAGTTTAATCTGGTTCACCGTCATATCAAGTGCAGTCCACGGGCTGATCATGGCGGTACATGCAGTAATTGACCCTGTTGAACAGGGACACCTGTTTGGTGATGTTCCAGCATTGTTCTTGGTAGCGATTGTCCTTGGCTTTTTAGCACCCCGCAAAGTAGTGTCAAGCACATAAACTGGCTACCCCTACGCTCTATTCTTTACTGTACTTTAGATATGAGGGGGCATGAGAATCGAACCGCAAAGAGCGCAAAGGAAGATAGAAGAGGGAGCGATCGCATCTCTCATAAACTGCAACGCCAAATACTGCGAATGCGTAAGCGTAGCCAGCACTTCTTTACGATAGGCTGCGCCAACGGCAAAGCTCAGTGACCACCGTAGGCATCGCCGAAACGATGAAACCTCAATCATACGATTGGCGATCGCTAATTTCTAAACTCAATTAAGTTGATAACTTGCGATCCCTTCTAGCAGCCGGTTACGCCATCGCAACTGACTTTTTGCTTTGGTGACTATTGCTCTAACCAGTTAAGCAGCCCAAGTGAAGTAGCGCCTCCGACAAAGTGAGCGCCAATCAGATTGACATTGGCCAAAACCACAAAAATATCTAGAGACCGAATGACATTTTCAGGTCTATAGACTCCTATTGTTTGAGGCAGAGCTAGCGTTTTCGCTAATACAGCAATAACAGTCACTTCAGATGCTAAAAAAGCTAAAAATAGCCCTATAAAACTGACAATTAACCCAATTTGTAATACTTGAATTACGTCCTGTTTACTTGGATGTAATTCTCGATTAGGCAACTGTAAAAGTTTGTTTAAACGCCTGTAGCGATTCATCCAGTAGAGTCGGAAACACAGCACTAAAATTCCAATAATTCCCAAAAATACTCCAAAACCCATAACCGAATTTGTCGTTGTTTGGGCAATGACGTTACGGCTAAATATAGCCAGTAACAAAGCCAAGATAGAAACAGTGCCTAATGCTAACTGTACCCAAAAGCTAATTGGTCTTACTACACCGAAAGTGGCTGCGAATTTTCGTTTAGTTGGTACAGGTAAGTATGAATTTAGGTCATTTGTCATCTTAGTTCTCCTAAAACTTACGCCAATTGATCGTTGCAATCGAACCCTCTACGCGCTGCCTACGTAGATACTTATCGAAGAAGGCTTTTACTCTATTGTCTACGGCAGTGCCAAAGTCACTATGCCTAGCACCTTGAGCATAGTTAGCGGATAATGTCCACTAACTATTCTCCCACACCTTTTTTTGTTTACCCTTGTAAATGCATTGGCTTGCATTAAGAATGCATCGATTTGCATTGCAAATGCATCTTGCGGAATATATTTAAAAGCACACCTTAGCTAGAGTTTCTGTGCCAGATAGCAGTGATATTATACGGCTCATTCCTGTTGGTGCTTGTAGGAGACAATTATGAAAATCAGTAGACGCAGCTTGTTAAAAACTGCTTCTGCTTCGGGATTAGTGGCAGCATTACAGTTTCGGAAGGATTTTTGCAACTGATCCTCGCCAAAACAGAACTCAATCAGATGATATCCCTGCAAGAAATCGTAAAAGGGACTGGGGACTGGGGATTAGGGATTGGGTGTCAAATCGAATTATGGTAGTTGCTCATTACCCAGCACCAAATTTTAAAAAACTTTTCCCAGTCCCCAGTACCCAGTACCCAGTACCAGCGGCATCTACTTCACATTAATCGGCTTTGTTTGTAGCTTACTCAACTGTGCGATCGCTCTTAGTTTTTCATTCAACGTTTCAAAATATAGCTTTATCCAAGGAGAACACTAATTATGTCTCACTTTAAAATATTTTCTACTGGTATAGTAGCGATCGCTTTATCTCTGGCGACTGGTTGTACCCCGACTACTCCGCACGACCAGACTACATCTGAAGCTCCAGTTGCTGTACCTGTACAAGGAACTGAGAGTCCATCCCCAACTACCTCACCAACTACCTCATCAACTCCATCAGGGCAAAATAACCTCAGTTCGGCAGACAGACAGTTCATAACTGAAGCCGCTCAAGGTGGTTTAGCAGAAGTCCAACTAGGACAACTAGCATCACAACGTGGAACTAGCGATGCGGTAAAACAGTATGGACAGCGTATGGTTCAAGATCATACCCTAGCAAATAATCAACTCAAACAGTTGGCGACTCAAAAAGGTGTAACGCTGCCAACTACTATTGGCCCCAAAAATCAGCAAATAAAGCAACGTTTATCCAAACTTTCTGGTGCTAACTTTGATCGCCAATATCTGAATCAGATGCTTCAAGATCATGAAAAAGATGTCTCTCTATTCCAAACTGAAGCTGAACAAGGACAAGATGCAGACGTGAAAACATTTGCGGGTCAAACTTTACCAATTCTCCAAGACCACCTGCAAGAAGTTCGTTCCCTTGTTAATCCTGGAAGTTCAACTAGCACCCCAACTCCAACTAGCACCCCAACTCCAACCACTACCCCGTAGAGCAGGGGAAGCAGGGGGAGCAGGGGGAGGAGGGGGAGTAAAGAGGCAAATAAGAGTACTTTTTACGAGCGTTACAGATTGGTTATACACGAATGGTACTAAGAAAAGCTCGAAAGCTTCAGGACTTACGCAACTGGCATATTATTTTCAGTTCGTAGTGTACCCCTCCGGGGAAGCAAGCTACGCGTAGCGTCTCGCAGAGAGGACTTTAGTCCTCAAAATAAGGGCTAGAGCCGCTTACTACAAACTAAAAATCCGATTTTTTTGTGACACTTGCGTAAGTCCTAAGCTTGTGTAGTCTCGTTCCCAGCCTCCAGGCTGGGAATGTATTCTTAGAGGCTTTGCCTCTGATCAATCTACTGGAGGCGGAGCCTCCCAGAATGGGTTCCCTGCCTAGAGGCAGGGAACCAGTCAATCTTACTGTGAGAGCGTTTGAGCAATGATGTGCCCCGACGACAGATGTGGTTCAAATACATGATTTCTGCTGGAAGCCCAAAATTACATCATTAAAGAGAATTTTAAGGAACCACGATGTCTAAATTGTTTAAAGGAAAAATTTCTCGTCGTCAGATTCTAACTACAACTGGATTAGGAGCCGTTTCAGCCGCCGCAATTGGTAGTATGGGCGAAGAGGTTACTGCCCAACAGCCAACGGGACAAACCACTCCCCGCGGAGGCGAGTTGCCGCCACAGATTGAGTTTCCACCCATCTCAGAAAAAACTGAGGTTGATACGGGTGGCCCACCAACTGCATTACCTCCAGAGCGACGCTTAGGATTTGCGATCGTTGGACTTGGCAGACTGACATTAGAAGAAATCATGCCTGCGTTTGCAGAATGTAAACTAGCAAAGCCAACTGCATTAGTTAGTGGTGATGCTGCCAAAGCCAATCTTGTTGCCCAGCAGTATGGTATTAAACCGCAGAACGTTTACAACTATCAGAATTACGACAATCTCCGCAACAATCCAGACGTTGATGTGATTTATATTGTACTGCCCAACAGTATGCACCGGGAATATACGGTGCGGGGTGCGAAAGCTGGAAAGCATATTCTGTGTGAGAAGCCGATGGCAACCACAGTCGAAGATGCTCAACAAATGATCGACGCGTGCAAACAAGCGAATCGCAAGCTGATGATTGCTTATCGCTGCCAATATGAGCCGCACCATCGCGCCATGATTGCGATGATCCGTAGCAAAGAATTGGGAACTGTGAAGGTGATTCAGGCAGATAACGGACAAAATCAGGGAGGTGACTTAAATCAGTGGCGATTGAAACGCGCCTTAGCTGGAGGTGGCTCTTTACCGGATGTGGGAATTTATTGCTTGAATGCAACTCGCTATTTAACGGGAGAGGAACCGATCGCAATTAGCGCCCAAATCTTTAGTACTCCCGGCGATCCGCGCTTCAAAGAAGTTGAAGAAAGTGTCACCTTCCAGCTGCGGTTTCCCAGTGGCATATTAGGGATTTGCTCCACTAGCTACGGCTTTCACGAAGGGCGGCGGTTTCGCGTTTTCGGCTCTGATGCTTGGGGACAACTCGATCCGGCGTTCTCCTACAACGGTTTGCGAATGATGATTTCCCGCAAATCCCCAACCAACAGCATGGCAGAAAACATTAGCGAAGTGCGGATAGGTGAGAAGAATCAGTTCGCTTTAGAAATCGATCACATGGCGGATTGTGTGATTCAAAATAAACAACCCCATACGCCTGGTGAAGAAAGTTTGCAAGACCAAAAACTGATAGCGTTAATTTACGAAGCGGCACAAACAGGCAAAACGATTACCTTACCTCGTGTCTCAAGATTAGATACCACTCGTGGCCCCGCTCCGCGAATGCTGAAGTAATATGTGCATACCGCAGTCATGACAACCTCTGCTTGGAGTCCGCTCCGTAAATCTTTGTTTCGCGATCGCTGGATTGCCTCGATTGTCTCCAACATTGGCGGTTGGATGGAGGACACAGCGGGAGCTTGGTTAATGACTTCTCTCACCACCTCTCCTCTGTTGGTGGCACTGATGCAAACAGCCGCAACTTTGCCAGTGCTGTTGTTAGGATTACCAGCCGGAGCAACGGCAGATATTTTCGATCGCCGTCGGTTACTGCTGTTTTGGCAAGTCTGGATGCTGGTTGCGGCACTGATTTTGAGTGGATTGATTTTTGCAGGTAAGATTACACCGTGGTCGCTGCTGGCGCTGACGTTTTTGCTTAACTTGGGAGCGGCAATGAATGGCCCAGCTTGGCAAGCAATTGTACCAGAATTAGTACCGCGATCGGAACTGATGGCTGCGATCGCATTAAATAGTGCTGGGTTTAACATTGCCAGAGCAGTTGGGCCGGCGATCGCAGGTTTTATATTGGTGGCGGCAAATGCGGGAGTCGTCTTTTTGATTGATGCCCTTTCTTTTATCGGGGTGATTTACATCCTCTATCGTTGGCAGCGCCAACCGCTTTATGAAAGCGCCCTGCCCGCAGAGCGAGCATTGGGTTCTGTGCGAGCTGGTATTCGCTATGTCCGTTTTTCTCCCGCCCTGCAAGCCGTGTTAATTCGAGCCGCAGTTTTAACTAGTTGCACGAGTGCTTTGTTAGCCTTGCTGCCTTTGGTAGCACAACAAGATTTGCGACAAGGAGCAGGTGGGTATGGTTTACTACTCGGCTGCTTTGGATTGGGGGCGATTTTCGGTGCGATTTTGCTGCCACGAGTGCGTCAACATCTCACAGCCGATGGAGTTGTGATTGCTGGAACTCTGGTGTTTGCAGTTGCGACCTTAATTCTGGCATTCATTCACAACGTACCTTTGGTATTGCTGGCTTTGCTGGCGGGGGGAATTGCCTGGACAAGTATGACATCCAGCTTGAATATTACAGTGCAGCTTGCGGTTCCGGCTTGGGTGCAGGCGCGGGCACTAGGAACTTATCAGATGGTATTTCAAGGAGGTTCAGCAATTGGTAGTATTGTTTGGGGTGTAGCAGCAGAGCATTGGGGTATGCGGACTGCCTTATTTGTTGCTGCGATCGGCTTAGTAGGGGGAACGTTCACAGCGCGGCGTTACCGCTTGCTATCAGGAAAACTTGATTTAGGCCCGGCATTACGGCGAGCAGAACCACTGGTAGTAATTGAATTGCAACCAGAAGAAGGGCCAGTTTTAGTCACATTTGAATATTGTATTGACCCAGATCGAGCAGAGGAATTCATTACAGCAATTCATGCTTTGCGCGTGGTGCGGCTACGAGATGGTGCGATTCGCTGGGGCATCTTTCACGATACATCTGTGCCAAATCGCTACTTAGAAACATTTATCGTCGAGTCTTGGGTAGATCATTTACGTCAATATGAGCGGTTTACGGTGGCAGATCGAGAAATTCGTGAAAGGGTTTTTGCCTTTCATCAAGGCGATGAACCCCCAGTTATTTCTCACATGATTTATGCTCGCTAATCCCAAGAAGCACGAGCTTAAAAAAGACTGAAAACAGGATATTCTTAAGCAAGTTGAATGTCTAGATTGGCTTGAAAACCAATAAGCTTATTTTCAACAATAGCGAATCTAGATTCTTGGAAGAACAAAGAACCAGTCAAGGCATCATAACTAAAGTCACTGATTGAAATAGCGCCAAAACCTGCTTGAGAAACCTGAATTTTGTCACCTTCAGTAGGCTTAAAGTCTTTAATAATGTCAACACCCTCTAATACGTTGGTAAAAACAAATTTATCTGCACCTACTCCACCAGTGAGAGTATCGTTACCATTTCCACCAGTGAGTATGTCATTGCCACTTTTGCCAGAAAGTGTATCGTCACCACCATTACCAAATAAAAAATTATTTTGCCCATCTCCAACAATGGTGTCACTTTGATTTGTACCTTTGACATTATCAAAGTTTATAAATGTGAACTTAGCTGTGTTTCCGCCAGGAAGATTATTCACTAGGAAACTTTGAGTTTCAAGGTTGGCGTTGACTGATAGATCGGATAAAAATGAAAAGGGTATTGAAGGAGCCATTGAGGCGTCTATAGTGTTATTTACAGCATTAGCATCACCAATAAGATTTTCAAAATTACCAAGTAAATCTGTACCTAGTCCACCACCTTTTTTAAGAGTTCCATCAATGAATATGGTAGAGTTTTGACCCAATTTACTGTAATCAGCCGTATCAGTACCATCTCCACCATTTAAGGTATCGTTGCCTGCGCTGCCTTTAATAATGTCATTGCCGCCACTGCCAGATAATTCATTATCCTTAGCATCACCAGTAATTACGTCATTTTGATTTGTACCAATTATATTTACAAAATTCTTCACATTGACTACTATTGGCGGCGAACCTACAACTCTGATTTCTAGTCTTTCTTTAGATAAGTCAGCTATTATTGATACATTTGTGCTGTCAGAAGTCGCATCAATAATGTTAATCTGTCCTGTAGCACCGATCGCAGTTTCAAAGAAATCTTTAAAGGTGTCATTCCCAACTGCACCCTTTTTGATAACCACTGGCTGGACTATTATCGGTTGTTCTAAGCCACTGTAATCAATGATATCGTTACCTTTTTTGCCAGTAATGGTATCATTACCTGCACTGCCGATAAATGTGTCATTTCCATCAGTTCCAACTAAAATGTCGTCTCCATCAGTCCCTATAATTAGTGCCATAATCTTGCTTGATGTGTTTAATAGTCAACTGCTGTATAGTAATGTGATGGTAACATGTTATCAACCGCAAGATACTAAATAAAGATGAAACTGAGTTCACTCGATGATCAGGGCTTTTCAGTGTTTATATCGATGATATTTCATTCGTTATCCAAAACAATATCTAATGGATAATGAATATAAGTCAAGGGTGAATTTTACAAGTTACAAAAAACCTACGTGCAACTCCTGTTAATTAACATCAGCTTATACCTTTGGAGTCGTCATCTCAAATAGTTTCCCAATCTTTGTATACTCAACTGGGCCACCTAAGCGCGTAATCGGCTGCATCCTTACAGTATCAACTAACCCCAAATCTTGGCGGTATAAGTCTTCACGCACATGAAATCTTAACACTCGACCTAATACCATCACATTATTGGTTCCTTCCACTGCAACTATTTGTGTAACTTTACACTCCATTGCCACTGGTGAGCTTTCAATCCGCAATGGTCGGACATCTGTAGCAGGAATAGCTTTTAAGTTTGCTTTTTCAAACTCGTTAACTCCATAGGGAAATTCTGTTCCGGTTTGAGCCATTGCCTGAGACAATGTTTCATCCACCACATGACACACAAATTCATCAACTTCATGAATATTGCGTAACGTGTCTTTTTCTTTTGGCTCATGTCTACGATATGCGACTGAGAACATAATAGTTGGTGGAAAACCTGCTACTGCATTGAAAAAGGAATACGGGGCAAGATTGGCAATTCCAGAGGCACTAATTGTAGATACCCAGGCAATTGGGCGAGGAGCAACAATGCTTGTCAATAGATGGTAAGGAGCAGGGTCTTTCATTTCCTGCGGCACGAATGATAACATAAAATTCTCTATTTCTATATTTTTTAAATCAACCCCTTGCACCTGTGACATAAGCTGCTGTCAAGGGATGTTGGGGGTACTCAAAAATTTGCTGCACTGAACCTGACTCAATCAATTGTCCAACACCTGACTGTACCCAGAATAGAGCAACTCGATCAGCGATACGCTTGGCTTGCGCTAGGTTATGCGTGACAATCAGCAAGGTATAACGCTGACGCAAACTAGTAATTAAGTCTTCAACTATTCCACTGGCAATTGGATCGAGGGCGCTACAAGGTTCATCGAATAACAGGATTTCTGGTTGCAAAGCCAAGGCTCTAGCTATGCACAACCTTTGCTGCTGTCCGCCAGAAAGTGCTAAAGCAGAGGTTTGCAATCGGTCTTTGACTTCATCCCAAAGTCCAACATCTTTCAGGCTTGTCTCGACGATCGCATCGATTTGTTCTTTACGGATACCATGTTCTCGCAGAGGTAATTCCAGATTTTTCCAAATTGATAAAGGGAAAGGATTGGGCTTTTGGAAAATCATCCCAACTTGCCGCCGCAGCGCGTTCGCATTCGTTTTGGCATTTAGCACGTCTAAACTACCTATACGAATCCGCCCTTGGACTCGACACTGGGGAATCATATCTGTCAACCGATTTAAGCAACTCAAAAAGCTAGTTTTTCCACAACCAGAAGGCCCCACCAACGCCAAAATTTCCCCCAGATTCACACTCAAATTGACATTAGCAAATGCAGTTTTTTGACCGTATTGCAGAGTTAAGTTTTCCGTTTCAATCAACGGTGCAACAATTCCAGTAGCGATATTTGCCGATTTCATCCAGAAAAAATTCTCCTGTGCAACCAACGATCTGCAATCCATGCTGCTGTACCATTAATCACCAGCAGTGATACCAGCAAGACTAATGCTGAGGCGTAAGCATTGGCATCCCCCCCAGAGACGTTCATTGATAAATCAAAAATATGAATCGAGAGGGCACGCCCGGAATCCAGCAGTGATTCTGGCATTCTATCTACGTAACCACTAGTAAAAATTAAAGCCGCAGTCTCGGCGATCGCTCGACCAATACCCAGCACTAATCCCACTACCAAACCAGGGACAGCAGCAGGTAACAACAGTTGAAATAGCGTTGTCGTGCGGGAAAAACCAAGGGCTGCGGCTCCCAATCTATACTCATTGGGAACAGCGCGAAATCCTTCTTCTGTAGAGCGAATCAAGATTGGTAACACCATACACCCCAAGGTCAATCCTCCCGACAAAATAGAAAATCCCAGCCCCAAAACTTGACAAAAGAAGACGTTGCCAAACAACCCAAAGACTATAGAAGGAACTCCTGCCAGTACATCTAAACTACGCCGCACCAACCCACCAAACCAACTATCCACGGGGGTGAATTCTGCCAGTAAAACGGCTGTACCAACACCAATAGGGATAGAAACCGCCATACACACTGCCATAATCAGAAAAGTGGAAACCAGAATGCTGGAAATTCCCCCTTCTCTGCCAGCATTTTCTGGTTCAGTTGTTAGGAATTGCCACGTCAAGTGTCCTATACCATGCCAAAGAATATCACTGAGTATCCAAAGAAAGATACCAGTAACTAGGGCAGCAGTTGTCCAAACAATGATTGTTGGCAACCAATCTTTAGGACTTACAACAGGTTCACCCATATATTTTTCCTTGACTGATGACTTCCGCAACCGCAACTAACAGCACAATCATTCCCATCAAAACTAAACCGCTAACAAACAACGCCGAACGGTGGTCTGCTGTGGCATAAGCCATTTCCAAAGCAATATTAGCCGTCAGCGTGCGGATGGGGTCAAATATACTTTTTGGCATTTGGACTACATTGCCACACACCATCAAAATAGCCATTGTTTCGCCAATTGCTCGACCTGTTTCTAAAATTAAGCCTGTGAATAATCCAGATTTGGCAGCAGGAAGCACGATTCTAGAGATAGTTGCCCAACGGGATAATCCTAAAGCTGCTGCTCCTTGAAGATAGGAAGTTGGGACTTTCGCTAAACTAGCATCGGCTACAAGCGCTATTGTTGGCAAAATCATCACTGTGAGAATGGCAATACCCGCGAGTAAACTTGGCCCCGGTGGATGTATCCTACCAATTATCGGAACCAGCACCACTAATCCCCAAAAACCGTAGACTACAGAAGGAATTCCTGCTAAGAGTTCAATTAAGCGACGGTATAACCGAGCCATTGTGGGTGGGGCGTAGAATTGACAAAAAACCGCAGATAGAATTCCTACAGGTGTAGCGATCGCTACTGAGCCAACCATTGCCAAAAATGTACCCAATAACATCGGGAAAAGATTGTATAACCCGGCGGTTGGGTTCCAGGAAGAGTCTGTAAAAAAACGTGTTATTCCGACATGATTGAGGACTGGTAGAGACTCCAGAATCAGAAAGACGATAATTAAAAGTGCGATCGCCCCTGCTATTACCCCTAGAAAACGCAGTATCCAAATTAACCAAAAGTCATTTGGAGACGACGACAAAGTTTTGCTTTTGAACAATGTCATTTACCTGTTGTGATTGCGCGAAATCAAGAAATGCTTTTGTCAATCCTTGAGGTTGGGTTTTGGTTACTAAATTAAGTGGACGAGAAATCGGAAAAGTCCCATTCTGGACGTTAGCTGTTGTTGCAGCTATCCCATTTACAGGTAGCAGCTTAATAGCTACTCCATTAGCTGCACTATTTTCTGCTGACCCGATCGATACATAACCAATTGCATTCGGGTTTCCTGCTACTGTCTTAATTCCCTGCTGATTGTCACCAATTACTACTTGGGCTTTGATGTCTGTATTTTTCAGTTTGAAATAATGGGTAAATAATTCTAAAGTGGAACGTCCTTCGGCTTTGTTAACAACTGTAATCGTTGCATCTTTACCTCCCACTTGTTTCCAGTTCGTTACCTTCCCTGTGTAAATATCTACAACTTGCTTGTCATTGAGCGATTTTACTGGATTGTCTTTGTAAAGAATTACCGTCACTCCATCACGAGCGATAGAAAATGCTTTTAAATCGTTTTCTTCTGGCTTCAATGCACGGGAAACCATGCCAACATTAGCGACACCTTGACGAGCATCAGAAACCCCACGCGAAGATCCCCCTGATTGCACATCAACTCGCGCACCTGGATGCTGAGATTCAAAACGCTTGCCAATTTCAGCCGCCAACGGTGCAATGGTACTGGAGCCTGTAAGTACTAGTTTTCCCTGAAGCTGATTTGGATTATTTGCATCTCGATTCGCTGATGAACAGCCTTGTAACCAAATGCAGGTAGCCAACCCAATCGCCAGAGGTAAAATTTGAGAATTTTTCATTAGTTACTTTTCAACCCGAATTAGGGTTTTTAATTAAAACAGAGGACACAACAGCCAAGGTTCAAAGCTTTGCCTGTAGTTATTTCCACTTCTGGAGCCAGACGGTAGAGAACTGCTTTTCCATTACGCGATCGCACAACCAACTGGGAGCGACGCAGAACTTGTAAATGATGGGATAGTAGGCTTTGTTCCAAGCCCAAAATTTCATTCATCTCTCCCACGTGTTTGGGACTGTCGATTAAGAGTTCTAATACTGCTAGACGAGTTTCATCTGCCAGTACCTTCAGCTTTTCTACGCAGTCAACTTGCTTCTCGCTGCTATTTTTCATTGCCTTTAAAGGAATAGGTTTTTCTTGTTTTTGAAGTTAGGTTGCAGCGAACGCTCTCGTGTTCAGCGAAGATTAACAACTGCTGCTCTCGCAAATAAATAGCAATTCATATGAAATTCGATTCATATCTTAAGGTAGAAAGTGTCACGCTCTACAATTAAAATTATATTTTTTAACCAAAGCTTAATGTTTATCCTATTTACCAAGAAGAAGAGGGGAATGGATTTGCGGATAAAGGAAAAAGAAAAAACTTTTCCCCAAAAGGTATAAACCCCGTATTTTTAAATATGGAGAACAAAAAAGAAGATAATACCCGCTACATACTGCGATAAAAATCAGCGTCTATGCGCGATCGCAATTTATTTGATATCAGCTAAAGTGTGGTGGAAAACTATAATTTGAGGCAGCACTTGAGGCTAGAAGTATGACTACTGTAGCAATTTTACCAACAAGAGACGCTAGTGGTGAGAAATCCTATCGTGCGATTGCAGGAGATAAACATTCGGTTGGCAAAACTGCGGGGCAAGCTTTAGATGCGTTAACTGCCCAGTTGGGTGAGACTGAGTTTAGTGCGCTACTAGTCATTCAAAGCTTTTGTCCTAACACATTCTTTAGTGCCCAGCAACAAGAACGGTTATCAGAGTTGATGAGATTATGGCGATCGGCACGGGATCGGGGACAAGAATTGCTACCAGAACAACAGGCACAGCTGGATGACTTGGTTGAGGCTGAATTGAGAGCGGCGACAGCCCGTACTGCTGCGTTGATGCAGCCAGAGAATTCATGAATCCGTACTATACTGCGATCGCTGGGCGTGCCAACCATCGTTGTGAGTACTGCCAAGCTCCTGAAGCTGTAGATAGATATTTTAACTAAACAGAATAGACTTCTTATAAAAATAAAGAATCTCAAATTAAAACTTTTGGAATAAGTTTAAAGTCCTCTGCCAAAACTGTAATTTAGGGAAAATTACTATTCCGTGCTAATTCTTGTGATAGATAAATGACTAAAGTTGACAACTATCCTGTGGGGCATGATTTCAGTGGTGTTTTCGTTTATCTTGGATAGCACAACACCGCGATGCCTGCGGCGGTAAACAACGCACCTCAATCTAATCTATATACTGTAATCGCTAAAAGGCAGCAAATTTAAGGAGTGTTTGACGCTAGCAGCGATGCACAATGGCACAGCGATCGCATTGTTTGCATTGAGACTACCTACTCAACTTCATAAACTGCTAGAAACAGAAACAAATGAACGAATTACAAGCAATTTTAGAAGGCTTCCAGTCAAGTCAAAAAAATGGTGAAATTACTTTTCTTGCTACTGTAGTCAAAACTCAAGGTTCAACCTATCGCCGACCAGGTGCCAAAATGTTGATGACAGATACAGGTCGGACGATCGGAACAATCAGCGCTGGTTGCTTGGAAAATGATGTATTTGAGCATACTCAACAACGAATGTCGGACGGCGAATCAATTGTTGTTACTTACGATAACACCGCCTCGGAAGATATTCTTTGGGGCTTTGGTTTGGGATGCAATGGGACAGTGCAAGTTCTGATAGAACGTCTGGAAAAAGAAAGTTCACCAAATGCGATCGCTTTTATGCAGGAGTGCTTCGAGCGAAAACATTTGGGTATTATTGCTACAGTCTTTGCCTTTGAAGGCGACGTAGATGTGAAACTTGGGTCGCGTTTACTGCTGTATCCTGATGGTAAAATTATTGCTGACATCAAAGATCCAAATTTAATTCAATCTTTGCAAGTAGATACTCAAGCAGCTTTTACGAATCAAAAGTCTAGTGTAAAAAACTATCAGTTACCTTTAGGCAGTGCAGAAGTTTTTATTGAAGTTATCCAACCACCCACACCTTTGGTAATATTTGGTGCAGGTTATGATGCTGTACCCGTAGCACAGTTTGCTCAAGCATTAGGTTGGGACGTTACTGTAGTCGATTGTCGGGCTAATGAGGCAACTAAAGCGCGATTTCCGATAGCTTGTGACGTGATTCTGACTCAGCGAGAAATTGTCCAAAAACAGGTATTTATAGATGCCAAGACAGTTGCCGTAGTGATGACGCATAATTATCTTGATGACCTGGAAATTTTGAAAACATTGCTGCCATCTCCCGCACGCTACATAGGGGTTTTAGGCCCAAAAGCACGTACTGAAAGATTGCTTGCAGATTTAGGTTCGCAAGGAATAGTTTATACTACTGAACAATTAACCAGATTGCATGGCCCGATTGGGATTGATATCGGAGCAGATACACCTGAAGGAATAGCGATCGCGATTATTGCAGAAATTCAAGCAGTGCTAACAAACCGCAATGGTAATTTTTTAAAAAATCGCAATCAACCGATTCACCAATACGATGAAAGCAACTCAAACTTGCTACTTACCCCATAGTTTTTATGACTGCTACAGACAACGAGAAATCAACCATAGCCGTTATGATTCTTGCTGCTGGTGCATCTACTAGGATGGGTACACCAAAACAACTATTACTTTACCAAGGGCGTAGTTTTTTACAATATATTACAGACATTGCGATCGCTTCAGTTTGTCAACCTGTGGTAGTAGTACTTGGAGCCAATGCAGAACAGATTCATCCCCAAATTAAACAACTTCCCGTTAAAGTAGTTAAAAACTCCAATTGGGCTTGTGGAATGAGTACCTCAATCAAGAGTGGTATTGAATTGTTAAACAATCTTCCGCAAAAAATAGAAGCAGTAGTTATTACACTTTGCGACCAGCCATTTGTTTCTACCCAAATTATCAATCAACTTGTTGATACATATTATTCGACAAAAAAACCGATTATTGCTTGTGAATATGGAGATACATTAGGTGTACCTGCTCTCTTCAGTCAGACATTTTTTTCAGAACTTGTCGCTTTAAAAGAAACTTCAGGAGCGAAAAAAGTTATTAATCATCACCTTAATGAAGTGTTTTCTATTCCGTTTCCATTAGGGGATATAGATATTGATACACCAACGGATTACGAACAATTGCTATCAATTACTAAAGGAATTTATTAAGCATCTTGAACAAGAACGCTAAAAACGAACTTATATCCCCCTCAATCCCCCGATAAATTGGGGGACTTTGATTCTAGTTCCCAAACCCCCTGCCCCCTGCCCCCTGCCTCCCATGCTCAAGAACAGCTTACCAAAACGATTGATTACTTTTTTATTTGGAAGTCCCTTGTACTGGCTGCAAACGTTGTATCTGAGTTTTGCACTTTGTACTTCTAGATTTTGTCGGTTGTATTTGCATCAACATTGCAATGTTCCTCATCAACATTGCAACGTTCTTCATAAATATTGCAATACTCGTCATCAACATTGCAATATTCATCATCAACATTGCAATATTCCTCATCAATATTAAAGCAATTACCAAGAAAAACAGCTAATAACTGGAAATATCGAGAAATTACTCAAATTGGTTGGAATTTTTTTTACAAATATATTAGACATCTCCAAAATAGTAACATTCTGTGGTAAAAGAACATTAAATAGCTTTTTTGACACAGAAACATGAGCGACATACTGAATCATATTGAAGAGAATCCTAAAAGAACAAAGCGGTTAATTGGTCTGGAGTATGA
>NZ_JAVRBQ020000107.1:0-11264 GCF_034531215.2 Nostoc sp. ChiSLP03a | reverse complement strand
CGCATTGCTATGACCCTTTAGGGATTTGAGGAGTTTACCACTGCTGACATCCCAGATTTTGATGGTGTTGTCATCACTAGCAGAAGCTAGCTGTTGTCCATCACGGCTGTAGGCGACGCTATTAACCGCATTGCTATGACCTTCTAAAGTGTTAACTTCGATCGCGCGATTTTCTTTTGGCTCATTTGGCTTTAAGTAAACCGCTTGCTGTAAAGTTAACACAGTTTGCATTCGGGTATCGCTTCTGTGCTGTGCCCAAATTGTATGCTTGAGTTTGCTACCTGCCCTTAAGGCTGTTATTAAAGCATCTGGATGTTGTCCAGAAACAGCAAAGGCCTCAGAAGAATTATTGATGGCGTTAATTAGATGAACATTTGCCTCTACTGACCACTGGAATGTTGCTGCTGCTAAAACAGCAAATCCTAAACCTGCGGCGATGGAACTAAAAAGGGCGCCTTTGAGAAAGTTATTTAGTTTCGCCTCACTCAGTTTTCTTTCTTTTCGTTCCTTTTCCAATTCCGCCATCACTTGCTTTAACTTCGGTTCTTGTTGCTGGCGGATAAAGGCGGCGATGTAGTCATGTACCAGTTGAAAACGGTCGGCGGGGTTTTCTGGTAGCAAAACTACTAAGCCGGATTGAACAAAAATCTCTAATATTAAATCTAATTTACTGATTTCAGAAGCTTGTTTTGCCCTAGTTTCCGATCCCCCCGCCTGCGGCGACCCCCTTTTTAAGGGGGTAGCAAGAATAAAGCCCCCCTTTTGAAGGAGAGCCAGCGCAGTCTTGGGGTCTCCCCAAGTGGAGCGACTGGCGTGGGTTGGGGAAATCTCCGAGAAGTAAAGGAGCAAATCGCGTTCCAACTCAGCGCGAGTCTTGAGAGGGCAAGTTCCTTTTTCATCGGTCAGCAAATAAAGTAATATGTCTGCTGCTCGCTGATTTTCTTCACCGCAATCATTAACAACTTCATGCAAATAACGCTTAACCAATTCGTCCTTAGTACCACGCTGCCGATATTCTGCCAGAGTTGTAATATTCTCCGTTTGCAGTTGCGCCCCCACAACCTGCAACTCAATGGGACGAACTTCACCCAATTCTCCGGCTAAATCTTGTACCAGTTGTTCAACTAAAGCAGGTTCTAAGTGAAAGCTAGTATTTTCAGTTAAACGCTGAATAATTGATTTCGCATCAGCAGGTGAGAAGTTTCCCAACTTGTAAAGCACATTATTACTGAGAATGTCATTGCCAATAATTTGTAGACTGGGCAAATCATTGCACTCTAGTAAGTAATGGATGTAATCTACCCGCAGCGATAAGATAACTTTCAGCGATAGAACATTCAGACACTCTCCCAAAAACTCAAAGAATTGCTTCCTTTGTGCAGGTTCGGTGTAAACAAAGAAAAATTCCTCAAATTGATCGAAAATTAACACTGTGCGGAGGTTACGCTGTTCGTTTTCTTTGAGTCTGGATATCAAATATTGCGGAGTTCCGAGTTCTGAGGGTGGAAGTTGACCTTCTGAGGGTGAAAGTTGACCTTCTGAGGTCGAAGTTCCGAGTTCAGAGGTCGAAACTTGAAGTTTTAACTCTTCCCCATCCCCCTTGTCCCCTTGTCCCCTTGTCCCCTTGTCCCCCTCATCCCCCTCATTCCCCTCATTCCCCAACTCTTCCGCCCAGTTAGTATAAACCCGCATTACCACCGGCATATAATCTTGAACACCGATCGCTTTATTCTTTAAAGCTGGCACTAATCCGGCATTCACTAGAGAACTTTTGCCTACACCCGATTGCCCATGAATTACTATCAGTTTATAATCAGGGCGACCCATGCGTTCGATTAAACGTTCTACATCCAAGAGACGACCAGATGCAGCAATTTCTGGGGCAATATTTCCTTGAGGAGAGTTTGAGCGCAATGTCTCGACAAATGCCTGTTTTGTAGCTTCTAACCTACCCGCACCAATAAAAGCCCGCAAGCCAAATTGCTGTTCAATGGAACGTCGTTGCTGTTTAATTTTGTATGCTTTGAGATATTCTTTCTGCTCAAAATAAAGCTGCTGCAAAAACCTGAGAATATCCAAGTAAAGCCTGACATCTTCTAGGGTATTACCCACATCTTTAGCAGTTTCTAAGCTGAGAATTGCCTCTTTAATTTGACCTAAATGGTATTGAGAACGACCTAAAATAAATTGATATAAGCTCAAGTCTTTTGATTTGAAAACCCTTTCGGGAATATCAGATAAAATCCCTGATGTATTAGCTGATTCCAGATTTGGAATTGCAGCAAAAACTTCTAATGCTTGCTTAACTAACTGATTTGCTTTCATCCAGTTTTTTTGAGCCAAAGCGACCTCAGCTAAAAAACCGTAATCTTTGGCTAATTCCCTTGAACGCTTGTTATTTTGATGGATTACTAAAGCTTGTTCTGAAAGACTCTGCAATATTTCCCATTTTTTAAAGTCTCGCAATATATCACCGAATTTCACTACTGCGTTAGCAATTAAATCTGGACTTTGAAACTGGTTAATAAGATTTATATATTCTTGAAGATAATGCCAACTTGTTTGCCAATCTTCACAATTGATATCTTGATGCTTCAAAGCTTTGAGATAATAACAAAAGCTAATTTCACTAATGATTTTTGCCTGTCTTTCTAAATTATGACTTTGCTGCCAGAGCTTATAAGCTTTGTGATAATGCTTTAATGCCGAATCTTTTTGATTGTTTATCTGTTTAACAAAACCTAATAAAGATTCTAAGTTAGCTTGAATGTCTAAATTATAAATATCTGGCTTTTTAATTAAATCTCTTTGCGCTGCTTCTAACTCATTTTCCAGTTTAAGATATACATCTACGCTAAATTTTAAGTTATTACTAAACCATTGATTAGCCGTTTCTATGATAAAATCTATTAATTGCTGTGTTGATATGGCAAAATTTCTCGTAGTTGCCCAACTTTCCAAATCTGGTGCCAGCTGTATTAGTTGCTTGTAGATTTCATCGTCAATCCAAAACACTAAGGGAAAAGCAAAATTCTTGCGAAACTCTTCCCGCACTTGATTTGCAGAAGTTAACATCACAGATAAATTCTGCACAGATTCCAAACCGACAACCATCACACAGGCTGGTATTTCTTTGCCGAATTCTTCTTGAATGGCAGTATAAAGAGTCCTGTTAGATTGCTGCACCGTTAAGACACGAATTTCGACTTGACAAATTTCTCGCAATCTGGAGATTAAGCGATCGCGCAAGCTGCCATAATTACACCGTGCCAAAATCAGCTTAAACTGTCCCACAGAGGATTCGATCGCCCAAGCTAATTGGGTCACGGAGCGATCGCTGTTCACATAGTCATCTTTTGGTGGTTGCGAGTCTGTCATAAGCTTATGGAGGCAGGGGGCAGGAGACAGGAGGCAGGAGATAAGAGGTAGGAGGGGCAGGGGGCAGGAGATAAGAGGTAGGAGGGGCAGGGGGCAGGAGGCAGGAGATAAGAGGTAGGAGGGGCAGGGGGCAGGAGGCAGGAGGCAGGAGATAAGAAGTAGGAGGGATTCAAGACTTCATCTTTTGAATAGTTGACACCAAGATTCCTTGAAACCTATCAACTTCTTCCAAAATAGGAGTAAATATTTCCGCGGATGTCAATCCAACTTCCTTAGCAATAATCAACTGGGTATCGAGTTCTCGAAGCGAACCTAGAGCAATATGAAGAAACTGGATATATTCGTTCTGTGTTTTTCTACCATAGCCTTCTGCTATATTTGATGGCACAGAAACTGCCGAGCGTCTAATCTGACTAGTTAATCCGTAAAGTTCAGACTTAGGGAATTTTTCGGTAAGTCGATAGCAGTTAATAGCGATCTGCACTCCGCGCTGCCATATAAATTGCTCTCTATAGCTCATGATTCAGAAGTTTGAAGTTAGAAAAAACTAGATAATTTTGCACCCCCTGCCCCCTGCCTCCTGCCTCCTGCCTCCTGCCTCCTCATTGCAACTCCCTCGCCTCAGCCAAAACGGGATTAACATCAAACCAAGACTCGCCACCATCGCGATATTCAAACACAAAGCGACTGCGGATCAGTTTTTGATATCCGTGGTCATCGCTCACCTTTTTCTTTTCCTTGACATGGCATAACAATTGCCACTCATCCTCAGAAATCGGCAACACGATCTCATTTCGCCGCGAACGAATCACTTGCTCTAAGGTTTCACGAGTTAAGGGAAGACTCATCTCTTCCATAATCCAGGTATTCAGCAGCCTCAGCACATCCCGCACATGACCACCGCTCATTTGACATAAACGCTCTAAGCTAGCAACACTATCAAAAATCTCAGTAACTTTACTTAAACGCTCTTCTGGTTTCATGTCAGGAAAAGCTCTAGCTAGTACCAATTGCTGCATGAGTGACATTCCCTGTGTATGAACGCTGCCATCAGCCCATTGTATAGGAACCATTGGTAACACCTTAGGGTCTTCTGGGAAACGCTGAGTCAGCATTCCGTAATCATCAGAAAACTTCAAAGACAAGGGCATGGTGTAGATGAGATGACAATTCAGCTTCGTCAAAAACTCACCCTGATCGACAAATAAATATTCTTGCTGCGGACGACCCCAAGGTTTGGCACGATTATCTATGCGGTCAAGATTATCGACAATTACCACCAGACCATTTTTACCCTGTTGTTTGAGTTTAGCGATCGCAGGTTCTAATAATTCTTGATTAATCGCTTCTAACAGCTTAGTTTTCTGCGGTGCTAAATACTGATTGAGTTTTTCTCGCAGCATTGGGTCATTTTTCATCTTCGCGGTGATTTCCCCAATCCCTACAGACAGAGAAAACTTATCTTTATCTGCGGATAAACCGACATCTCCCACCACCGGAAGCTTAATTTTTCCCGCCGTCACCTCGGAGTTTAAAACTTTCCAAGCACCTTGCAACAACTCATTAAACTTGTTGGGTGACTCCAGAGTAATTTTATCCAGACTTTGACTCACCCGCCGAGCGATCGCTAGCAGTACATCAGCAATATCGACATCGGTCATTTCCAAATCGTCACTGGACTCAAAATAGACTACATGAAAACCTAACTTTTCCAGTTCTGCCTGTAACCGTAATAATTCTGTCGATTTCCCACAACCAATATGCCCAGTAAATAAAGTGCAAGTGGGTTCATTCGGCTTAAAAAAAGTAATTTTCTGCTTCAGCTTGCCAAGAATATCACCACCTCGTACCGAGGAAAAATCTATATAATACTTGCCATCAGAGCTATTGTTGACAAACAGAGTTCTGCTGGGATCGCTAGCCTGATAAAATTCCCGTAAATCTATGGACATAACCTGGTAGTGAAATAATCTGGTATTGTCTTAACATATCCTTGTGGAAAAGGATAAAGTTATTTACATCTTGGCATCTAAATATTTCGGGGAATTTTCGCATTTACTACCTCAAAGGCGATCGAATGACATCGCGAATTCTCTGCGTACCTCTGCGCTTACCTCAGCGTGCCTCTGCGTTTAAACTTCACCCCTCAATTCCCCACGACCTTACCCAAAGCTGTAAGTAATATGAAGCAATCTGTAAAAACCAAGACTTTTTTTTGATACTATTTAAGACCGGACTCTTTAAATATTGATTGACGTATGAGCAAAGGTACCCTGTTTGATAAAGTTTGGGACTTACACACCGTTGGTACACTTCCCTCAGGGCTGACGCAACTATTTATCGGGCTTCACCTAATTCATGAAGTAACCAGTCCCCAGGCTTTTGCTATGTTACGCGAAAGAGGTCTAAAAGTACTCTTTCCACAGCGTACCGTCGCCACAGTCGATCATATTGTGCCCACAGAAAATCAGGCGCGTCCTTTTGCCGATAACTTGGCAGAGGAAATGATTCAGGCGCTGGAAAATAACTGTAAAGAAAATAACATAACTTTTTACAACATTGGTTCTGGTAGCCAGGGTATAGTTCACGTCATCGCTCCCGAACTCGGACTGACTCAGCCAGGAATGACGATCGCTTGTGGAGATAGTCACACTTCCAGTCATGGGGCATTTGGTGCGATCGCATTTGGTATTGGTACTAGTCAAGTCCGGGATGTTCTCGCTTCTCAAACCCTCGCCTTATCCAAACTGAAAGTCCGCAAAATTGAAGTTAACGGCACTCTTAACCCTGGAGTTTACGCCAAAGATGTCATTCTGCATATCATCCGCACCCTTGGCGTTAAAGGTGGTGTGGGTTATGCTTACGAATTTGCAGGCACGACCTTTGAGCAAATGAATATGGAAGAGAGGATGACTGTCTGCAATATGGCGATCGAAGGCGGTGCTAGATGCGGCTACGTCAATCCCGATCGAGTTACCTACGATTACCTCAAAGGCAGAGATTTTGCACCCATTGATGCAGATTGGGACAAAGCAGTAGCTTGGTGGGAATCCATCAAGAGCGATGCTGATGCCCAATATGATGATGTGGTGATATTTGACGCTGCGGAAATTCCTCCTACCGTCACCTGGGGGATTACTCCCGGTCAAGGTATCGGTGTCCACCAGTCAGTGCCTCAACCAGAAGAACTGCTAGAAGAAGACCGATTTATTGCCGAAGAAGCTTACCGCTACATGGATTTATATCCCGGTCAACCGATCAAGGGGACTAAAATAGATGTCTGCTTCATTGGTAGTTGCACCAACGGTAGAATTAGCGATTTGCGAGAAGCGGCAAAAATCGCCAAAGGTCGCCACGTTGCAGAAGGAATCAAAGCCTTCGTTGTCCCTGGTTCGGAACGGGTGAAGGAAGAGGCGGAAGCTGAAGGACTGGATAAAATCTTTCAGGAAGCCGGATTTGAGTGGCGGGAACCAGGATGTTCTATGTGCTTGGCGATGAACCCCGATAAGCTGCAAGGAAGACAAATCAGCGCTTCTTCCTCCAACCGCAACTTTAAAGGAAGACAGGGTTCCTCTTCCGGTCGGACATTGTTAATGAGTCCGGCGATGGTCGCCACTGCTGCGATTAAAGGCGAAGTCTCTGATGTGCGCGAGTTGTTGTAATTTTGAGCATGGGGCATTGGGCATGGGGCATGGGGCATTGGTTATAGAATTATTCTCCTTTGCCTCTCTACCCCAGTCCCCAGTCCCCAGTCCCCAGTACCCAGTCCCCAGTCCCCAATCCCCAATCCCTTTGTCAAGTTATATGGTGAGTGAAGTTAAAACAGTTTCAGGGCGCGGTATACCTTTAGTGGGTAATGATATAGATACCGATCGCATCATTCCCGCGCGATATTTGAAAGCCGTTACCTTTGATGGCTTAGGTGAAGGCGCATTTATCGATGACCGGACAGCACTTAAAGGCGAACATCCCTTTGACCAACCCCAATACAAAGGCGCGAATATTTTAATAGTCAACCGTAACTTTGGCTGTGGTTCATCACGAGAACACGCACCCCAAGCGATCGCAAAATGGGGAATCCAAGCTTTAATTGGTGAAAGCTTCGCGGAAATCTTTTTTGGTAACTGTGTGGCAATGGGTATACCTTGTTTGACAGCCGATGCTGTGACTGTTAAACAACTGCAAGATTTAGTCGCTGCCAATCCCCAAGCTGCCGTGACAGTGGATTTGGAAAGTTTGCAAGTGCAAATTGGCGATTATATTGTTCCAGTTGCGATCGGTGAAGGTACAAGAAGCACATTTATTTCTGGGACTTGGGACGCTTGTGGTCAGTTAGTAGCAAATGCTGACCAAGTTCGGGCAACAGCTGCAAAATTACCCTATGTCAGTTGGGGCAATTTAGCCGCGAGTTAGCATTCTCTCTCGTTCCCTGGCTCTGCCGGGGAATGTTAATTTATAGCTTTTTTGCATTATTTTAGTTAGAGCTAACAATAGCTTAATCTATTTCAGATTTGGCATAGTAGATATATAGCCAAGTAATTCTAGACTATGCCATTAATAAACCCTCCTCTCACTAAAGAAGATTTTATTAACTCTCGCTGGCAAAACGTGGTTAATAGCAGCGAGAGAAAAGAGTGTAGTGCTTACAACAGAGTCTTCTGGAACAAAGCACAAGAAGCAAAAGAAGCAGGAAATGTCAGAGAACAGTCTGTTTTTGAGATTCTGGCGGTTGTTACTGGTGTTGCAATCAAGCCAGAATCAACAGAGGAGTTTTTTGCTAAAGTTTTCCAAAATCTTACTGATGAACATTTAAATTTTCTTACTGAAATTGCTCCTGAAGTATCAGATCCAGAACTTCAAGCACGAATTGCGGATATTCTCTGGGTCAAAAAGGGCAATTATCAGATGGCACAGTTAGCTGTTACAGCCTACTTAAAATCTGCCGCAGAATTAGAAGATCCTGAAAAATGGACTAGTCGGTGTGTCGAGAGGATTAAAAGAGCGCTTCGGCTAGCACGCAAAATTAATTATCAAGTGGAAGTAGTTGTCGCACACATAGAGGCAGTCCTTGATCGCTGCAATGGAGAAGATCCACTGTGGCTATCAACAAAACTTATGGAGCTTTTGCAAGAATACAAACTTGGTAATCCGACTAAATATGCTGCTCTGGCTGAGAAAGCAGCAATTATAGCGGAATCTGCCAAAGACTGGGATAAGGCAAGAAACTACTGGGAAATTAAAGCAGAATGGCATCGCATTGACAATAATAGCGAAAAGGTATATGCAACACTAATGCTTGCTGCCGAAACTTATATAAAGGAAGCTGAAGATTCATTGACAAAACACCCTCAGCCTTATTCCAAAGCATCAAATGATTTACAAAAGGCGTTTGAAGAATTTGAAAAATTAAAAAGCAAAGGTACAGAGGAACAAAAAGCAGCAGCAAAAGCTAGATTCGAGGAAGTTCGTAAGCTTCTGCCAGAGTATCAAAAACAATCCTTGAATGAGTTAATAAAAATATCTTCTCAGTTTAATATCAGCACTGACGTAGAACTAGCTAGAGCCTATGTTAGGGGCAAAAAATTTCAAGATGCAATATTAGCCTTGGCTCTTTTGGGGATTCCACCTAAAGTCTCACACCTTCAACAAAGGGTGGAAGAGACAGCTTTGTTGTCTCAGTTCATGCCAATCACAATTATGAATGAGATGGGTAAGGTTATAGCCCGTCAATCTAGTAATTCAGATGAAGCAGAGAAAGCAATTCGTTTTGAGATGTACAGGAATGCAGTCCTCTATCACAAACTTTACGCCCAAGCTTACATTGAGCCTGCAAGGGGTCAAATAAATCTAGAACATAGTATAGAAGTAAAAGACTTATTTCCATTTGTTTCAAACAACCTCTTTGTACCTCCTGGGAGAGAATATCAGTTTGCAAAAGGGCTTTACGCTGGACTAATTGGAGATTTCTTCACATCCACTCATATTCTCATTCCTCAATTTGAAAATTCTATCCGTTATTTACTCCGAAGGCAGGGTGCGTTACCCTCAAAAATTGATATTGATAAGGGAATTGAAGATGAGCGTGATTTGAATACTACTCTTTTCCCCCGCAATTATCCAGAAATAAACTCAATTTTTAATGAAGACGCACTTTTTGATCTTCAAGGCTTGCTAATTGAGCGTTCAGGTTCAAATTTAAGAAACCGTATGGCTCATGGTTTAATTAATGATAGTGAGTTCAACAACCCTATCATGTCTTACTTATGGTGGGTCACATTACGGCTTTGTTGTTTGCCAATGTTGAAACATGAACAGCAGGTTGAAGAGTCCAATCCTTGGGTTAAGTTTGATGGTATTTTCAAAGATGACCCGCTTTTTGATGATTTTGTCGAAAGTATGGATGCAAATCGATGTGAATTAGATGCAGAAGTTGGTGCTTATGAAGCTTCCTTAGAGGAGAATCAGTCAGCTTGAGCCTATATATCCTCGATACCGATCATGTTACTCTTTCTCAACATGGTAATTCTAAAATTCTACAACGCGCTCAAGTTGTTGGCAGTTCCAACATATTTGTTACGACAGTTACACTCGAAGAACAATTAAAAGGCAGACTAGCTTCTATCAGTAAATGTGCTACTAAACCAGAACTTTTAGCAGTTGCTCATAGAAATTTGCGAATAACCCAGATTTACTTTTGTAGTATGAATTTGCTGGAGTTCGATGATGCAGCATATAGTTGCTACCAAAGTTTGCGCTGGCAAAAAATACAGGTAGGTACGCAAGACTTAAGAATAGCTGCGATCGCTCTGGCTAACCAGGCAATTATCGTTACGCGTAATCACAAAGATTTTAGCAAAGTTCCTAATTTATCTCTTCAAGATTGGACTATGGATGGGTATTCTTAAAAACATATGAAACTAAATCATGTGTTGAATATAATGCCTATTACACTAGGTAAGATACTGATTGCACTTTTTGTCCTAACGCTTGAAATTATTTTTTGGCATCGCTTTTAATGAGATTTGGAGCTTCTCATAAAAGTGATCGATGACTGTGCAATCAATACATTTAAGGCAGTGTATGTATTTAGCAATTAGGTAGTAAATTTAACAAGTAGGTATTGAATCCTCGCAGATCAGAAGCACTATTTTGAACTTTAGCGGAAATCGTTCAATCAGTTGAAAGCTAGTTTACAAAAGGCATTCACAAGCTATTCTTTATTTTAAAATGCTGTGAAAAGGTCAGGTCTGTCTCTAAAACTTATAGTGAAGAAGTTTTACAAAAACCAATCTTCTGCATAAAACAAGAAAATATCTCTGATTAATACTTAGCAGCTAAAAACTATAAGTTTTCTAGTTCATAGAGAAAAACTAGTACTTCCATACATTTCTTAAAAATGAAGTATTAGTAACTCATTGTTTGCTGAGATAAATTAAGAATTAGGAGTATTAATCATGGCAGTAACTTGGATTCCAGGCCCAGGCCCGACTAATGGTGCAGATGTAGGTATTAGTAATGCCGCTTCTGATAACTTCAATGGTTTGGGTGGAAATGACAGCCTTTTTGGAAATGCTGGTAATGACCTGTTACGAGGTGGCGATGGTATCGACTTTCTATCCGGTGGGAACGGACAGGATACCCTAATCGGAGATCGTGGCAACGACACCTTCATCGGCGGAAACGGCAACGACAGGCTCATCTGGAACAATGGTGACGGTAGCGATAGAATGAGCGGTAACGCTGGTTTTGACGTGGTTGAGGTCAACGGCGCGGGTGTAGGAGACAACTTCCGCCTGCAACAAGATGCTCAAGGCAGAGCAATCTTCGATCGCCTGAACTTGGTTCCTTTCACTCTGACTGTAGACAGTGCAGAAAGGTTTGAAATC
>NZ_JAVRBQ020000106.1:0-50289 GCF_034531215.2 Nostoc sp. ChiSLP03a | reverse complement strand
GAGTCAATTCTGAGTCTGAATGGCAAGACTTGCACTTGCATCTGACCGAGAGTTCAGCCTTTTGAGGACAGTAATCTGCTGTCGGGCTGGATTAGTTATTTACGGACTGAGTACCGTGATTCACTAGTCAACGAATCGCACCAGCCATCTCTATCATTACCTTTTTAGGACTATTGTGAAATTTACAATAGACTTCTTGGCATTTGTCGGGGTAAAGGTGAAGGGGAAAAGGGTAAAGAAACTCAAAACCCTTCCCCTTTAACCTTTACCCTTTTCCCTGTCTTGGAAAAATATATTTTTGCAAGAGGTCTAATAAATCTACTCAGGGTGTTAGCGACGACCTTGCCACCGCTGAATTGGAATACAGTCAATATCTAGTTGATCTAAAGCACGGGCAACTACAAAATCAACTAAATCCTCGATGGTTTGGGGATTGTGATACCAGGCGGGAATAGCGGGGACAACTCTAACTCCAACTTCTGCTAAAGAAGTTAAGTTACGCAAGTGGATGAGGCTAAAAGGCGTTTCACGCGGGACAATAACTAGCTTTCGCCCTTCTTTGAGTTGGACATCTGCTGCCCGTTCTAGTAAATCGGAACTCAAGCCAACTGCTAGCTTTGCTACTGTACTCATACTGCATGGAATAATCATCATCCCCAGAGTGGCAAAGGAACCGCTAGCAATTCCGGCTCCGACATCGCTCCAAGGATGACACCGGAGTTTACCGGCAAGTGCAACACCAGCTTGCTCTCGCCAGAATTGTTCTTGCCCAGTTGGTTCTGGTGGCATCCGAATTTCCTGTTCTGACTGCCAAACCATGTAAGTTGATTTAGAGGCAACCAATTCAATGCTATACTCTGCTTCTAGCAAAAATTTGATCGCGCGAACAGCGTAAATCAGACCAGATGCGCCCGATACGCCTAAAATTAAAGGTTTGGTGTTATTTGACACGTAAGTTGTAGTGGATTTTACTCGTCCTCAGAGTAAGGATCTAGGTCATCAGGCTCCATATCATTTGGTAAGTAAAGGTCTGAAAGGTCGTCACGGGAATCATTGCCAGTTAAACCTTTGGCGACGCCATCGCTGCCGACTGTTACCAAATCAATTTGCTGACGGTAGTAATCGACACTCTTAACTTGGACGGCGACGCGATCGCCTAGTCGATAAGAAGCGCGATTTTTGCGCCCAAACAGTGCTTGTTGTCTGGCGCGATATTCATACCAATCATCTTTGAGAGAACTGACGTGTACCAATCCCTCTACCCGCAAAGGCACACCAGGATTACTGCTGGATTCCACCTCGGCGGCTGGGACTTCAATTTCCACAAAGAAACCGTAGGATTGAACCCCAGTAATCACGCCTTGAAATACCTGACCGATGCGTTGCTTCATTAGTTGGGCTTTTTGCAGTCCGGCTAAATCGGCTTCGGCTTCTTGGACTTCTTTTTCTCGGTCGTTGATTTGGACAATTACCCTAGTCAAATCGCTTTGCAGTTCTTGTTGCAATTCTGGGGGTAAAACGTTCCAGTTAATTTCCTCATGGCTGGAGGAGTGGCGCAAGTTAACGCGCTCTCTGACACGGGTATTGCGGCGATCGCGTCCGTTTTCCAGTAGCGTGTAATACACTCTTTGCATCAGCAAATCTGGGAACCGCCGCAAGGGAGCGCTAAAGTGGACATATTGCGGTAGTGCCAAACCAAAGTGAGATCCTTTGGTGGTACTGTATGCAGACGGCTTCAGTGTATCTTGTAATAAGTAAGTAAGAACTTGCTCGGAGGGAGATTCAGCAAAAGCTGTGGTCAAATGTTGGTAATCTAAAGGTTGGATATCGACTTCTGGATCTAATGTGAGGTCAACGCCTAAATTGACTGCCAATTTCAGCATTTCCTGGACATCTTCAACATCAGGTGTGCCTTGAACTCGCCAGATAGCCGGAACACCAAGGGCGTTTAAGTGAGTTGCAAACAGTTGATTAACTAATAACACCAACTCCGTGAGTAGCGATCGCACTGGCAAATCATTCACCACCACAGCACCGAGAATCCCCTCATCATAATAAGCGTTTTGGCTAGGCGGCAGATTCAACTGGAGGCTACCACGATTTAACCGTACCTGTTTCACGCCTGTTTGCAAGGCTTGGAGGTCTTGCAGGATTTGGGAAACCTGTGATGACTTATTTTCAGCTTCACCTGTGAGAATTGCTTGGGCCTGTTCTGTAGTCAGTGCAGTTTCGACATTGATGACACTGGGTTGAATTTCCCATTCCAGCACTTCTCCCGATTGAGGATCGATGGTAATTAAAAAAGAGATGGTTAAGCGATCGCTCCCAGGTACTAAAGAACAGCGTTCTGCTACAGCTGGGGGCAAGATTGGCAACACCAATTCTCCTAGATACACTGATTTGCCTCGTTTGAGTGCTTCTCTATCTAAGGCTTCGTCAGGTTGGACATAGTGAGAAACATCGGTGATATGAACGCCCAAAAGCCAATTTCCGGCTAAGTTTTTTTCTAAACTAAAAGCGTTTTCTATAACTTTGGTATCGCTATTTACTCCTTCAATCGTGAGAGTAAACAAATTACGTAAATCTAGCCGATTTTTCAGGTCTGCTTTCAGGAGCTTTTTGGGCAACCTCGCAGCTGCTTCTAAAACATTATCTGGAAAAGTCCGGGAAAGGTCGTGTTTGCACGTAACTAAATCTATATCAGCAGCAGCTTCGGCATCGCTACCGAGGATTTGCACCACTCGACCAAGGGGAGGATATTGTGCCAACGGGTAACGTAAAACTTCCACATGAACCAGATGATCGATCGCTTCTTCTAACTTTGCCCCGTTCGGTTGAATCTTGAGTTCAAACAGTAAGCGATCGTCTAAAGGCACAGCCCGAAAACCAGTTTCTACTTGCTTGATTCGTGCTAGTAAAGTGTGGTTAGAGCGTTCGAGAATCAGCTTCACCTCACCTTCGGGAGAGCGACGGCGACTGCCTTCTTTGAGAACTCTTACCAAAACGCGATCGCCATTCCAAGCATTACTCAGATGACTTTCGCGGATGTAAATATCCTCGGCTCCTTCCACATCTTGAATAGCAAAGCAAAAGCCTTTACTAGAACAACGGAGTTTTGCCTCGATTATTCCTTCTTCTGAAACACGGCGGTACTTGCCCCGTTCCTTCACTAAAATACCGATTTTTTCCAGAACATCTAAGGCAATGTGAAGTTTTTGTAAACTTTTTTCATCTTCACAGCCAAGTTTCTTTTCTAAAACCTTCCGAGCTACCAATTTATCATCGGTGAAATTGGCAAGGAGTGTAGCGATTGAAAATTCCATGCAGTGAACCGACCTTTGGTCAAAACATCATTTGTTGTTTAATCTGGTTCTTTTCTGTATACTCTCACGGCTTACAGAAACAAGCTGGAAACTAATTGCTCTGAAGCAAGCTTCCTAAGTTCTAAGGAAAGGAAGCCCGACCCAGTAAGAGCGGGAAACTACTCTCGCAGTTCCTTTGCAAAGAAGCCGACCCACGGACAACTCTGGGCGTTTACGAACTTCTCACTGCACGATGCTCTCAGAATTCGCCTGCGTTCAAGTCCCTTCACCTAACCAAACTTAAGATTGCACGCCTGATTAAAATTTAGCCCCGCTAGTTAATTACGCGACGGGTTTTTAAGAAGCTGGGTTTAGAGAATCCATACTGCCCAAAAGCGCTATGCAAGGGAGCCACTGCGGTGAGGTAGTCCCCGTCTTGGCTTCCCGTCGATAGCGCAGCGTTAGCGAGTTATCGAGCGTCTGGGGTCTCCCCAAGTAAAGGAGGCAGTGCGGTCTTGGGGTCTCCCCAAGTGGAGCAACTGCCGTCAAGTGGCATGGAAACTACAGGTGTTTGATTGTCTAGAGAGAAGGTAATTTTACGCCATTAGACTCTGATTTTTAACTAAAAGGAACTGCTGGTGAACCCAATTTTCCCACATGTAGAATCGGTAACAATTAGGTAAGCAGCTTAATAAGCAGCGAGGGCGAACCTTATCTCCATTATTGTAGATTTAGAGCGCACTTCCAGAAAATAGTTCTAGATATAGAGTTGGGTAATCAGTATAGCATTGCAAGCAAGACTACCCAGATAAGTTAGCACTGACCAAAAATTTCGTCAAAAAAGAGCTACTGCTACAATTAGGACACCAGGGAAAGCAAGAATATCACCTTGACGGCTGCTTAGAGGAGAGAATTATACCTACTCATCGCCTGCCAAGAAGCTAGATGATACATAGTAGGCAATTAAAAATGAATAAATGCAATATTGGCAGGCATCCTGAGTATCGAGTAGATGTAAATTAAAGTAAGGGCAGCCGATCTCGCTTGAATATACAGGCAGTATCAACCCCGTTATTAAAAATATTTAGATTGGTAGCAGTATTATGTTGGCTCAATTCCAGAGCTTGTATCCCAAGGGCAATTTGATTTCTGAATTAGTGCAAATTTTTCAAGGAAAATATATTGTTCGGGCAAGCGTGCAAATTGAAGGCGTAACCCGTGCTACGGGTATGGCAGCGGCAGAAACAATAGAAGCAGCAGAAGACCAAGCTAGAACCAGGGCGCTGATAGTTTTGGGTATTACAAACGCACCACCAGAATCAGTAGCGTTAACCTCAAATCCAGTTTCCCCAGCACAGCTAAATCCTGACTTAAATATTAATAAAGCTGGATTGAGTGAGCCTGCTGCTTATTCCTCTGCAAAAAATGAGGATTTTGTTAGTAGTCAGTGGCCAGCAGTCAGCGACAAAGAAATCTCTATACCGCCTTCCAAACAACGGAATATCAAACCAGAAGTAGTAACAAGCAGTAAGGAACAATACGAGTACAGCAATGCTGCGCCTCTAAACGATACCTATACCCAGAATTTAGGTCAAAACTTTCCTGTGACTGCCAACCAGGAGCTAGAATTCGATCCTCCAGTTAAGAACTTGGAAATAAATTTTGATAACCAGCCAGAAGATCAAACCTTTCCGGCAATTTCTGCCAACAATGTCACACCATTTACACCCCGGAGTTACAGCCCTCAAGAAAATGCCACTACCCCGTCAGTGACAGGAAAGAGAAAGAAAAAAGCTGAACCCGTAGATTTATCAGATGTAATTGCTAAAACAGATGTCGAACTTCAGCGCTTAGGCTGGACACCAGAACAGGGACGGGAGCATCTGATTGAAACCTACGGTAAGCGCGGGCGGACTTTGCTAACTGAAGAAGAATTACACGGATTCCTCAAGTACTTACAATCTCAGCCAGACCCAATAGCGGGATTTTGATTTGTCATTTGTCATTTGTCATTGGTCATTAGTCATTTGTAAGGGCTAATGACTAATAACATCGGCTCTTGAAACAGTAACGAAGCTATGGAATCTGTGAATTTTTCTGAAGTAATTGCTCAAACAAACGTTGAAATGCAGCGACTAGGCTGGACAATAGACCAAGGACGGGAACATCTGATAAAAAATTATGGGAAGCGAACGCGTACTTTACTGACACAATTAGAATTACTAGACTTCCTTCAATACCTTGAATCTCAACCATTAGATGAACTTGTGACCGCCAAAATTAATGTTGACATCGAACAGTTATGTTGGACACAACAGCAGGAGCAAATTAATTCTGAAATCGAACGGTTATGTTGGATGAAAGAAAAGGAACAGGAGTATGTCATAACAACTTCTAGCAAGCAAAGTAAGAATTCGCCTACTCAAGAAGAATTATTAGAATTACCCAAATATTTAGAATCTCAACCTACAGTAGAATACCCCAGCAATCTCGATCCAGAATATGAAGAGTTCCAAAATTTCTCTACATACTCAGAAGAATCAGACAATGTAATTACTAAAATATCTTCTGAGGATTTATCTCAGATATTGGCTAAGACCGATGTCCAAATGCAGCGTTTAGGCTGGACAACAGAACGGGGACGGGAGCATCTGATTAAAACTTATGGTAAGCGATCGCGTACTTTGCTGACAGAAGCAGAATTACTAGACTTCCGAAAATACCTTGCATCCCTTACATCTCAACCAACACCAGCAGATTTATCGGATGTAATTGCTCAAACAGATGTCGAACTCCAGCGCTTAGGTTGGACACCAGAACAGGGACGGGAGCATTTGATTAAAACCTACGGTAAACGGGGGCGTACTTTGCTAACTGAAGAAGAATTACACGAATTTCTCAAATACTTGCAATCTCAGCCTGACCCAAGAGCAGGATTTTGATTTGTAACTTCTAAATCAAGTTTTTAACTCAAATAACCCCTCTTCATCACTGAAGAAGGGTTATTTTTAGGGTTTAAAAAATTAAAAGTGGTAAATCACTATTTACCAATCGTGACTATTAATTAAGAACAGCAACTGCTGGGCGACTACCAGCGGAGTGACGGTCAATCACTTGGTCAATCAAACCGTAGTCTCTGGCTTCTTCTGGCGACATGAAAAAGTCACGTTCAGTATCTTCAGCAATCCGCTCAATTGGTTGACCTGTATGGTCGGCTAAATAGTCGTTTAGCCGCCGCTTATGGTAGAGAATTTCCCGCGCCTGAATTTCAATATCAGTCGCTTGTCCTTGAGCGCCGCCTAAAGGTTGATGAATCATAATCCGAGAATGAGGTAGACTCATCCGCTTACCCTTAGTACCCGCGCTCAGGAGAAAAGCGCCCATACTCGCCGCCAATCCGGTACAAATTGTACAGACATCAGGGCGAATATGTTTCATAGTGTCAAAAATGCCCATACCAGCCGTCACCGAACCACCGGGAGAATTGATGTACATATAAATGTCTTTCTCCGGGTCTTCAGCATCCAAATACAGCAGTTGGGCAACAATCAAGTTGGCAATATTGTTATCAACTTGTTGTCCCAAAAAGATGATGCGCTCACGTAACAGCCGTGAGTAGATGTCAAAGGCGCGTTCACCTCGACCCGATTGTTCAATAACGATAGGAATCATGGAAGCGTGTTTGTGGCTACTTTAAATACATTTTATCGATGACAGCACGAAACTGGGGCTGATCTCTACTATTCCCAGGTAGATATAAGTAAATCTTGGCTATTCTGTCTGATTCAACAAAGGAGCAAAATGTGCTTTTGCAATAGATTCAACCTCCAAGGGCACTTTTTAGCGACAAAAGCTGTCCAAGAAAATATCCCGGTTTCGGGAAGAATAAATCAAAAAACTTCAATTGTCGCCAATCTTATATCTCGGACTGTGCTGTACAACCTTGGCGATGTATCGACTAGACCAATAACCGAAATCCGATTTGCTTAGGGAATTATGTTAACGAGCAGTAACATTTTAAACATTTTTTTAGGATTTCCTTCGGCATTTATCAAGTTATTTTTGTTAGATTCAGTAAATCGTGAGTACGAGGTGTATTTAGAATAACCAGTCGCAGTTGAAATGCTATCCATTCACAAGAGACGTGCCATGCTGGAAAAACTTATACAAGCCGCCATCATCACCTTCTTGCTCCATCTGATAGCAGGACTTAGCCCAAATACTTTAATACAAACAAAGACAGCATCACCTGTGCGAGAAACGCCACCAAATATTGTTAGCTTGCTATTGCGATCTTTTCAATAAAAATGTTTCATAAGTTGCAATGGTGTAAGTAATAAGGCGTACATAAACCCAATTATTTGGGACTGACAAAAAATAAATTATCCTAAATTATTTGTAGATTTGTAGAGGCACAAGGCCTTGCGCCCCTACGTTCGCTGAAAGTCCCTTAGATAAAAATAATTAATTGCTTTGTAGTTAGCGCTGACTACAAAACTGCATTTTTTACACCAACTTACTTAGGCGAGATGAAACGCAAAGGGATAATTCCCTCGTTGAGTTTCTTACTTAATGTATATAGCTGTCTTAAGCTAACATTCTTGAGAACGGGGTAGACTGAGCAAAGAAGGCAACTACTGGCATTTGATCATGACTAATCGCCTTGCTGAAGCTAAGAGCCTCTATCTCCGCAAACACGCCGAAAACCCAATTGATTGGTGGCCTTGGTGTGATGAAGCACTTGCAACTGCAAGGGCGCAAAATAAACCGATTTTTCTTTCCATTGGCTATTCTAGTTGCCACTGGTGTACTGTCATGGAAGGCGAAGCTTTTTCTGATATTGCGATCGCTGACTACATGAATGCTAATTATCTTCCTATCAAAGTAGACAGGGAAGAAAGACCAGACCTCGATAGCATCTATATGCAAGCTTTGCAGATGATGAGCGGTCAAGGGGGTTGGCCTTTAAATATTTTTCTTTCCCCAGAAGATTTAGTACCGTTTTACGCTGGTACTTATTTCCCTGTAGACCCCCGCTATGGTCGTCCGGGATTTTTGCAAGTTTTGCAAGCGCTTCGCCGTTATTACGATACAGAAAAACAAGAATTACAACAACGCAAAGCCCTAATTATTGAGTCTCTGCTTACGTCTGCGGTGTTGCAAGACGGTACAACAGATGAGCTTGAAGACCATGAATTACTCCGCCAAGGTTGGGAAACCAGCACAGGTGTAATTACTCCTAATCAATCTGGCAACAGTTTTCCGATGATTCCCTATACAGAATTAGCACTGCGGGGAACTCGATTTAATTTTGAATCTCGCTATGATGGCAAGCAAGTTTGCACCCAAAGGGGACTAGACTTGGCGCTGGGGGGCATTTATGACCATGTAGGCGGTGGTTTTCATCGCTATACTGTTGACCCGACTTGGACAGTACCCCACTTTGAAAAGATGCTCTACGACAATGGACAAGTTGTGGAGTATCTGGCTTCTTTATGGAGTGCAGGAGTACAAGAGCCAGCCTTTGAGCGGGCGATCGCTGGGACTGTACAATGGCTGAAGCGGGAAATGACTGCGCCTGAAGGTTACTTCTATGCTGCTCAAGATGCCGATAGCTTCACTGAATATACGGCTGTAGAACCAGAAGAAGGAGCCTTTTATGTTTGGAGTTACAGCGAACTACAACAACTGTTAACGCCTGAAGAATTAACCCAATTACAACAGCAGTTTACGGTGACGCCTAACGGCAACTTTGAAGGACATAATGTTTTGCAAAGACGCGATTCAGGTCAACTGAGTGCAACGCTGGAAATGGCACTGAGCAAGCTGTTTACCGCTCGTTACGGCGTTAGTCCTGAGTCGTTGGAAACTTTTCCCCCTGCTCGCAACAACCAAGAAGCAAAAACCACTAACTGGCCAGGTCGCATTCCCTCGGTGACAGATACAAAGATGATTGTCGCCTGGAATAGCTTGATGATTTCTGGGCTAGCTAAGGCTGCTGGGGTTTTTCAAAAACCGTTATATCTGGAATTAGCAGCACGAGCGGCGAATTTTATCTTGGAAAATCAGTTTGTCGATGGGCGTTTCCAGAGACTCAACTATCAAGGAGAACCAACCGTTTTAGCGCAGTCTGAAGATTATGCTTTGTTTGTTAAAGCTCTCTTGGATTTACAAGCTTGCAACCCTGAGCATAAGCAATGGTTAGAAAATGCGATCGCTATCCAAGATGAATTTAACGAATTTCTCTGGAGTGTAGAAGTAGGTGGGTACTATAACACATCAAGCGATTCTAGTCAAGATTTGATTGTCAGAGAACGTAGTTATGCAGATAATGCCACACCATCAGCTAATGGAATTGCGATCGCTAACCTTGTGCGTCTGGCCCTACTCACCGATAATCTAGATTATTTGGATTTAGCAGAACTTGGTTTGAAAGCTTTTCGGAGTGTAATGCATCGCGCTCCCCAAGCTTGCCCCAGTTTGTTTACAGCTTTGGATTGGTATCGTAATTCTACCTTGATTCGTAGCACAACTGAGCAAATCAACGCTTTGATTCCCAAGTATTTACCTGCGGCTGTGTTTGCCATAACATCTGATTTACCAGAGGGAAGCGTTGGGTTAGTTTGCCAAGGTTTGAAGTGTCTTGCACCAGCAGAAAGTGTAGAGCATTTACTACAACAAGTGGAGAAAAGTCAGAATAGAGGATAATTTTGGCAACATCAGACGCATAACCATGAATAAACCGCCTGTACTTGGAAACGTCAGTCCTATTATTCCTGCTGGTGGCGATATGGAAAAAGCGATCGCTTTCTATGAACTACTTGGTTTTACAACAATCTATAAAGAAGGCGATCCGGTCACTATGGCAATTATCAAACGCGACTTTGCAGAAATTTTTCTGCAAAGAAATGACGATCAACACCTAGCGGAATGGACAACTTTTCGGATCAAAGTTGATGGTATTGAGCAACTTTATCAGGAATTTCAGGTACTAGGCGGACAAATTATTCATCCCAACGGTCAGCTGCAAACGAAACCTTGGGGAATGAAGGAGTTTGCGATTATTGATGTAGCTGGTGTGTGCATTACGTTTTTTGAGCCAGAAAACTAACATGACTACCCGCAGCAAATTAACCGCCATAGTTTTAGCTGGCGGTAAGAGTTCTCGGATGGGTCAGGATAAAGCTTTGATTCCCATTCAAGGAGTGCCGTTGTTGCAGCGAGTTTGTAGCATTGCCAAAGGCTGTGCTGATGTTGTTTATGTAGTAACTCCCTGGCCAGAACGCTATCAAGACTTGCTTTTGCTCGGTTGTCAGTTTATCCGAGAAGTTCCTTTGTCTGGAGAATCTTTAGCCCACGGGCCTTTAGTTGGATTTGCTCAAGGGCTAGCTGAAGTAGAGACAGAATGGGTGCTGTTGCTAGCTTGCGATTTGCCGAGGTTGCGGGTTGAGGTGTTGCAAGATTGGATAACTAGACTCGATCGCGTGGGGGATAATGCGATCGCAGCTTTAGCTTGTCATCGAAAAGGCTGGGAACCTCTGTGTGGTTTCTATCGCCTTCGCTGTTTGCCACAACTCCTAGAGTTTATCAACCAAGGGGGGCGATCGTTTCAGCAGTGGCTTCGGCAATATCCGGTAGAAGTTTTGCCCTTAGCAGAACCCGAAATGCTATTTAACTGTAATACACCAGAGGACTTGGCTTTAAATTGAGTTGGAGAGTGGGGACTTAATCGCGAACTGAACCTGCCGAAACTCTGGTAATAAAGTCTTTTTTCGGATGATTGAACACAATTCTTGCCTATTCAAAGTTTTAGCCCTAACGTGGAACTGCTAACTATATGTATTAATTAAGGATGCGAGGAGGAATCATGGGGCAGACACAGGAGCTAGGACAAATTATCATCCTGAATGGTGTCCCGCGATCAGGGAAGTCGAGCATTGTCGCAGTGATTCAGGAGACATTTGATGGTCTGTGGATGAATTTGGGTGTTGATAGATTTATGCAAATGACTCCCGCACGATACCTGCCTGGGATTGGTTTGCGGCCAGGGGGAGAACGCCAGGACATCGAACCCTTTGTTCCCATTCTGTACAGCGCCATGTATGAGTCTATCGCTGCCCACAGCCGCTTGGGTCTGAATGTCGTGGTTGATGTCGGACACCATGACGCCTACGCAATAAAGCGGGGTATTCTGGCTGATAGTGCCCGACGTTTGAAGGGATTGCCGGTTTTGTTTGTAGGCGTTCACTGCCCCATTGAGATCGTTATGGAACGACGACAAAACACGGGGTGGAATGTGGGAAGTACAGCTGACTCTCCAATACCACATCCGGTTCAGTTATGGCAACGTGAAGTCCACATCCCTGGCATCTATGACCTGGAAGTAGATACCTCTTTGTTAAGCCCAGGTGCATGTGCTGAGATGATACGCCAGTACCTCGCAGATAGTCCAGCACCGTCGGCATTCCAACGACTCGCTACACACTATATTTAACCAGTAGTTATAACTGTGTTAACTATATTTGGTATAAATTTGTAAAGTGTGTGATTCTATCAGTTAAAAGGGAAATTCAATCCCTTTTTACTAATTCTGCAAGAAGTCTACTTAACTCGACAGAATTTGCGATCGCTATCATTCTGAGGATATTGCCAAGAATAGGCAAAGTGGCTAACTCCCTTCAGTTGGGGGGCAAATTGGCGGAGTGCCTGCATTTGCACTTCTAGGGATGGACGATTACTAACAGATTTTCCCCATTGACCGGCTAAAGCTGGGATTATCTGCGTACCCGGTTTTGCCATACTCAAAACCCGTTGCACTTGCGACACGATACAACTGACATTACCGCAATTTCCATAAGCCATAGGATGCCACTCTAATGTATTGGGGAACCGATCCCAAGGTTGCAAACGAGAATCATACCCTTGTCCAACAGTTTGGTTGCCATCAGGAAAAAACACCACTCCTGTAGAAACACCTTGCTGCTTTGCTGGGTAACTAGCGATGGTGACAAAATCTAGAATTCCTTGCATAGCGTGGGCAACGGCAAGCTGCCACAAGTCCCATTGTAAAATTCTTTGTCTATCAGTTGCAGGCAGGATTGACTTTTGCGCTAGTGGGATGCGTCCTTGCCAAAGAGGTTCACCTTCTTGAGGATAAAGTTTATCAACTTCAGCTACATCTCCCCCAGTGACAAATCCTTTGCTTAAAAAGCGACGAATCAATTCCAGCGCTTTGTAATTCTGTGCCCGTTTAAATAAAGCTTCTTGGGTTGCGGGACTAAATAGCCATAAATCTGAAACTTTAGTGGCGATAGAATCACTTCCAGCTTGGCGAGGATAACGCACGTAATCCAATAGCAAGCCATCTGGACGACGGCGCAAAACTTGTTGTACTAATTGGTAGTAGTCGCGTTTTGCTTGCAGGTTGTAGGGGTCGATAAATAGTTGAGAGCCATTATCTACCACATATAAACTTGTTTGACCTTTGCCATTACGAGCGATCGCACCTTCTCTATCTGGGCGCTGGGCGTAAGTATAGCCGAAATTTGTGGTAAACATCCAAGCATATACCTTCAAACCACGTTGCCGACCTTTTTTTATTGCCGTGGCGAGTATATCAATGTTTTCTGCCCCTGGAGTGCGAATCACAGCAGGCCAAACTGTCGGGTTAGCTCTTGCTGGTAATAGTACCTGCCCATCGTAAAATACTTCTATATAAACTTGGTTATAGCCGCCATTAACAATCCGATCCATAACCCGATCGATTATTCCTGGCTGAATGTCACAAGGATACAAGCGTAACCAAATGGCTTGGGTTTGCGGCCAAGTTCGAGAGCGACATTGCTTTAATTTCTGCGCCTGTTCTTGTATTATGCTTTGGTAGCGCGTTTGAGCATCTTGTTTGCCTTTGAGCGCTGACAAACGTAAGTTTTCTTTTTGTTGCGCCGCAGCTGATGATAACTGACAATACTCATTTACTTGCGCCCTTGCGGGTTCGCTTCCCAAGTTGGGGAGCAAAAAACTACTAGTAAAAACAACAGCAAATAAGCGTCGCCAAAATAATATCGATATTGCAACCTTCAAGGGACAGTTAGACATACCTACCAGTAGATGAACAAATTCAAAAGAGTTTCAGACAGGGATTTAAATTCCGACTGTAACTTGTTTACCACAGGGTAACTGAGAAAAGACAGAGTGGCTCTCACTCTGAGCTACGTGTTGACGTTCGGTCTTAAAGCCTTTAATTTGCGATAATCATCGATCCCAACTCAAATAATTGTGGGCAACGTGTATCGAATTATATAGTTAAATACTAAGGGTTTTAAAACCTATTTTTTTAAGACTCTCAAAGGTCTATTTCTGTTGCCGTATTTTTGTATAGCGGTTTCCAGTGTATGAAGTAGATATTAAAACTTCACCCTCAATGCAAATGCATCGACTTGCATTGTTAATGCATTTATTCAAGTAAATGAGCTATAAAATGCAGAACTTACGCATCAGATAGAAAGAGTTTCTGCCTTCTGCCTTCTGCCTTCTGACTTGACAAACAAAATAGTCAGGAATCAAAAGTTTTGACACCTGACTATTGATGATGGAGTAAGCAATAGTTAATAACTAACCGCCACGTTTCAACGCCGCCTCTACCTGTTGCAACTCTTTTTCTAGACGAGTTTTGAGTTTTTCGGGTACGGGACGATTTGGGTAAGAACTGTAATGTCCAGCCAGAGAATTGAGGGCTGTTCGTATGGTTGTAAACGAGCCAAGACCGGAAACAGAGTTAACTCGCTGGTAGCGAGCCGAAAAGTCATTAATTTTTTGACGCGCTTCTGCTTGAATTGCTGCCTTGTCTGGTGAATCTTGTGAAAGATCCAGAGCTTGTCTCATAATATTGACCACAGCTAAGGTGTCTTGACGATAATCCCCAGTCAAACTATCTGGACTGCCAGAACAACCCATTAAGCCGATAGCTACAACTAAAACCAGCGCAAGCAAACGCGACCAATAGCGCTTCATATGCATTAAGTAAAACAATACGTAAATCAACGTCCATCCTATCTTGGATTGGTAACTTGGGGATCAATTGAGTGAAGAGTGTGGAGTGGAGGGGAGGCAGAGGGGCAGAGGGGCAGGGGAGGCAGGGGAGGCAGAGGGGCAGAGGGGCAGAGAGGCAGGGGGAGAATAAAATTTACCTCTTTCCCCTCTTCCCAATGCCCAATGCCCAATGCCCAATTCCCAATTCCCAATTCCTAACGACTAATAACTTTTTGATAAAGAGTATCTCGTTGTTGGTAAGGTCTTCCTAAAGAAGCGATCGCAGTTTGCAAGGTTTCCATTTCCATACACGTACCGCCTAAAGCACCTGCCATTGTGGTAATGTGTTCCTCCATCAATGTGCCGCCGATATCGTTGCAACCCCAAGCTAAGGCTTCTGTCGCGCCTTCAAGCCCTAGTTTTACCCAACTCTGTTGATGGTTAGAAATCCAATTACCTAAGTAAATTCGCGCTACAGCCCCTAATAGCAGAGCATCACTTAAAACTGGTTGATCGCGTCCGACACGGCGACGTAAGGATTTAGGCGCTTCTTGACCAACGAAGGGTAATAAAATAAACTCTGTAATCTTGGCTGGATATCCCCGATTGATGGCGGTTTTTTGGAGCGATCGCAATTTTTCTAAATGCCTGATTTGCTGTTCGTGGGTTTCAATATGCCCAGATAACATGGTGCTGGTGGTATGCAAGCCTAATTTGTGAGCGGTGCTGATAATTTCTAGCCAAGTGGCTGTGTCAATCTTCTCTGGACACAATATCCGCCTAACTTCATCATCTAATACTTCCGCTGCTGTTCCCGGCATTGAGCCAACACCAGCATCGCGCAAAGCAGTAATCACCTTAGCATATTCCAGTCCGTCAAGTCTGGCGATAAATTGCACTTCTTGAGGAGAGAAAGCATGGAGATGTATGTGGGGAAATTCCTGTTTAATGGTTTCTACGACTTTGAGATAATAGGGTAAAGATTTACCATTTATCAGTGCTTGTGGATTTAATCCCCCCTGCATACAGATTTCTGTCGCACCCCGTTTTACTGCATCTGTGGCTTTTTCCAAAATTTGCGCCGAATCTAACCAGTATGCATCGGCATCACCATCATCTCGACGGAATGCACAAAAACTACAGTGCTGCTCACAAATATTAGTAAAGTTAATATTACGGTTAATTATGTAGGTTACAGTATCGCCTGCTTGAGTGTGGCGAAGTGTATCGGATGTAGTACGTATTGCTGCGATCGCCTCTGGCTCTGTTTGTTGTAACAATACCACTCCCTCTTCGGGGGATAAGTCGTATCCCATCAAAGCACGTTCCAGAATTGTTTCAAACGCAATTTTTGTCAGCATTACTTTCTTAATTTCTCGGTAAATCTTAATTTTATGAGCTTGTAAATAATAAAATTCTACTTAATAAATATACTAATTTATTGAAAACCCCAAATTTGAATAGAAGTTTTACCTTGAAAGCTGTTAAAAGAGCTTATTTTATCCCGATAACACTACTTTTTATAGTTGATAAAACCCATTAATAAAAAAATAGTTGTGGTTGAACCACAACTATTTTAATAGATTAATCTACATCTTTGGATTAGCAGGAATCTTTAGTACAATTCTGATATTACTAATTTGTCCTTGCTTGTGGTTTTCGTCGATGTTGTATTAACAATCCAATCGCCATACCAATACCGACAAAGGCTGTAAAGTAGAATAAACCAATCAATCGGATGTAAATTGGTGGTGCGATCGCTTCAACTTCAACTTCCTGCGCTACCTTCACTGGTGTAAATTGACGGCTAGATCCTTGTAAAGGAGTTGCTTCCACCTCGATTTTGTGGGGTGAACCATCGAAAAATTGTTCAAGCCATGTTAACTTACCTTGTTCGTCGGGAATACCTTTGTAGTCAAAGACTGTTAAATTGTGTTCTGTGGCGATCGCTTTCACCTGCAAAGCTACATCTGTTATGGGTTGTCCGGTTGCGCTATCTTTCACCTGTAGCGCTAAATTCGCAAGTTTTCCGACAGTTGCGTTTTTATCTCCCTCTAGATTAATTTCTAATCCCTGAGATTTTTGAGATGATGGTGCAATAGCTTCGGTACTAGTTGAATGATGTCCGCTGCCATGAGCTTCCGCAACTTCTGCACTAATGTTGATAACTATTAGAGTTATTATAGCCACTACAGTTAATGCACTTAATAAAAGGCGGACTGACTGTGGTGCAATTTCTCCTTGTTGTAGTTCTTCTTGTCCGCCAATAATCCAACCACCCAATAATCCAAGTGATAGTAAAATAGCTGCAATTACAGCAAAATATTTATATTTGATGGGATTTTCGTGGACATTAATATTTAAACTTTGTTCATAAGCAGCAAAAGTGTTTGCTACTAAAGGTGACACTTTAACTAATAGCTGGTAATTACCACGGATCGGTAACATCTGCTGAATTTCTAGCTTACCATCAGGTGCATTGGCATTCATTTCCAACAATTTTGTCCCCTCAACAATGGGAAAATCTGTTGTTAACCAAGGATTACGCGGCGGTGTCAGAATTTGTAAATTAATTTTGGCATTTGTTAAAGATTTACCCGCAGCATCAACAGCTTGTAAAGTCAAAGTAACAGGAGATTGTGGTTTTTCTGCTTCTGCTTCAAAGGGGAGAATACGTTCTAAAGGTGGGTTGGTAGAAAGTAGGACTCTGGACGTAGGAACTTGGGAATTTCCCACAAAGGAATAAAGAACTGACAAAGCAATGCAAACAGCGCTGATAACTCCAAAAAGTCGATATTTTTTCATACAAACTTACGGTAAATGTGAAGCTTATGTAATTTCTGCAAGTTAAGCTTTCATAGCAGTGGATGAAAGTTACTCCAGATTATTACTAAGTAAAAAATCCCAGTCAAAGAATTAGTCAGAAATCAGACATCATCTTAAATCAAGTTAAGGTGATGTAGAGATGATAAACAAAGCATCTCTACAAAACCTAAAAGTTATTTCCCAGCAAAAAACTGGCGCGAAATTTGCACTATTTTAGCGTCATAACTTTGTTATGTGATGTAGCAAAGCTTCATGCACCTAAATAAAATCTTGTGATTATGATAATTTAGTGACATGCAACGCCTAATGTGTGGTGACGCGCTGAGTGTGCTGTGTTATGAACCGCAGGATAGGTAGAGAATAAAACAGTCCAGATAACTAAAGAAGATAGGAGCATATAAAGCGTTACCTGAACAGGTTTGGATAAAGTAATACCTGCGGTTTTCTGCAATAGTGAAATATGAGAAAAACTAGTCATTTTTGACCTCCTAATAATAAATTTGGGTAATTCATCAATCCAAGGGCATAACGCCACTTGATTGCAAAAAGATATACCATCAACTTTGTATTTGACAAGTGTGTATCAGATGTATTATGTAATTCGACTTTAGTGAATACTATACTATCCTTTGACATCGAGCGATCGCGATGCAGAAATCTACACATAAAGTCCATACAAATAACAAAAGAATGACACATGATTTTGAGTGACGGCATTTTCAGCGTTGCTAACACGAAGGTAACAGATAAAAATTAAAAATTCTCATATTACCAAGCATTCAAAATTTCTTGAATAAAGGTAACTTATGTTATCTCTAAATTAATTCAATACACTAGAGATTAGCAATAGTTTCTTGCTTGTGTCTATATTCAAGGTGCTATTATACTCATTGTTTATACTGGAAGTATTGCTGAAGCAATCAGCATATCAGGAATATGTATGAACCAGTTAGTTTTATCTAAATATTATTTATACATAACTAATCGTATAAATACAGTGAAAATCACGAAAATATTGCGAAATTTTTAGAGTTCATCTAGATTTAACAACTTAACTGGCAATTTAGAAAGACTTAAAATTTATTGACAATAATTATTAATTCCTCTAATATTTAAAAGCAATTGCAAAAGATTTGCAATTCTTTTTTGGTGCTAACTGTAACTAAATGTCATGCCCAACAACTTCGCTCTAAGTAACGGAAAACCTTGGAGTCGCCGTCAATTGTTGAAGCTGGGCCTAGCAGGTGCTGGAATAACTGGTGCAGCTGGACTTTGGCAGATGCTAAATCTACCAAGTAAGTCAATCGTTAAAGTGCCACCATTCGATAGGTCAGCACCAGACGATGTTACTAACCCAATGAAGATGTTGAGAGATTTTGATTATGGGACAGTGAAGCAAGAAAATGGGCGGACTATCCGGGAATTTCAGTTAACTGCTGGTTCTTCCATCATAAAACTCAATAGTGCTGTCTCTTACAACATCTGGGATTTAAACGGTCGCATACCAGGGCCAACGCTACGGGCAAAACAGGGCGATCGCATCCGGGTACTATTTCTCAACAACGCTGGACATTCTCACTCTTTACATTTTCATGGCGTTCATCCAGCAGAAATGGATGGTGTTCGCCCAATCAGCAATGGTAATGCCACAATCTACGAATTTGATGCTGAACCTTATGGCGTTCATTTATACCACTGCCATATTGAACCAGTCACCCGCCACATTGCCAAGGGGCTATACGGAATGTTTATCATTGATCCACCAACTCCCCGTCTCCCGGCTGATGAAATCGTACTAGTGATGGGTGGATATGACGTGAATGATGATAGCCATAACGATTATTACGCCTTCAACGGTCTGCCCCACTATTACATGCATAACCCCATTGGCATTTACAAAGATCAGTTGATTCGGCTGTATGTCCTCAACATCATTGAATACGATCCGGCAGTGACGTTTCATCTCCACGCCAACTTCTTTGATATCTATCGCTACGGTATGACTATGACTCCTAGCGAGAAAGCAGATGTGATTACGATGGGTATCGCAGAAAGGCACATTTTAGAATTTGCTTTTCGTTATCCAGGTAAGTATATGTTTCATCCCCATCAAGATGTGATCGCAGAAAACGGTTGCATGGGTCAATTTGAAGTACTTGCTGATAGTAACTCTCAAAATAATGTTAAACATTCTTGACAATATTCTTAGTAATTTGTAATTAATTTATTAAAATTTTAGCAAACTAGTTGATAAAAAATCTCATTATATGCAACAGTAAAATCTATGACAATCTGTCAAACAAACTATTTTCTAGTAATAGTTTGAGTAAGAGTTTGAAATGTTTCAATTAATACCTTTTAAGTTCTGTGAGGAGCAAAGATGATAAAACTTCGTTATATATGTCTAGCAGCAGCAACAGCGGTAATAGTTACCTTGAGTTCCTGTAGTAGTACGCCAACCGCAGAAAATCCATCAGCGCCAGTTGCTAGCACTCCCGCTACAGAGGCAGTAAGTAATAACAGTCATAGTGGTCACGGTAGCAAAGAAAAAATTAATATTAACAGCGCTATATTGTCAGAATTGGATAAGTTTGAAGCCAAACTAGGTATCCCGGCTTTATCAAACAAAATCCAGGCAGGTCGTCCTTATGGTCAACCAGAAGATTTAGTTACTAAAAAAATAATTACTCAAGAGCAGTTTGACCAAATTAAAGACCAAGTTGGCGTTCAAGAAGTGGTACTTACAGGTGAGGCAAAAGATGTTGACTATATGTCTAAATTAGGCTTAATGAAAGGGCATCTTTTGGTAGCCAAAGAACTGCTCGATCAGAATCAGCCGAAACAAGCAGAACCTCATATTGGGCATCCAGTAGAAGAGATTTACGTTGACGTGGAAGATCAACTTAATGAACGCAAAGTCAAAGAATTTAAGACAACTTTGGTGAGTTTGCAAGATTTAGTGAAATCTAGTCCGAAAGATAGCAAAGTTAAAACTAATTTTACTTCTTCAATGCAAGCAGTTGATGGAGCGATAGCAGCTTTGCCAGAAGCTCAACGCTCAAAACCAGGATTTACACTACAGGTAATTAACGAACTACTAGATTCAGCCAACTCCGAATATGGTGCGGCGATCGCAAATGGGAAAGTAACCGCGCCAATTGAGTATCAAGACTCCCGTGGTTTTGTCTTTTACGCCAATGAATTATACAAAGGGATTTCTAGTCAAGTAGCTCAAGCAGATCCCGAAGCACACAAAGCGATTGATGCTAGTTTTGCTGAACTAATAAAAGTTTGGCCCGCCGCCATCCCACCAGCAAAAGCAGTAAAAATTCCTAATGATGTTACCAAACTGGTGAAAACCATTGAGGAAAACTCTCAAAAAGTAGTTGATAAATCCAATACCCAAGCACAGCGATAACACTTTAATTTAATGGAAAGTATAGGTTAAGGAGTTTAAAATAGTTAGGAGTTAGGAGTTAAGAGTTATGAATTATGAATTATGAGTTATGAATCCCAAATTACTAACTCCTCACTTCTAACTCCTCACTTCTAACTCCTAACTAATTACACTCCCTTCGTTACTTTAACTAACAACTGATGCAAGAACTTGACCAGAAAAAGACTATTGACCTGCTGAACGCCATCATGGAATTTGAACTAGCAGGAGTAGTACGCTACACACATTATTCTTTGATGGTAACTGGCCCTAACCGGATTCCAATTGTAGCTTTTTTCAAGGCACAGGCAAGTGAATCTTTACTTCATGCCGAACAAGTGGGAGAAATTCTCACCGGTTTAGATGGGCATCCTTCGCTGAAAATTGCCCCAATGGAAGAAACCTACCAGCATAAAGTCAAGGATATCTTGGAAGAAAGTTTATCCCATGAAAAAAAGGCATTGGATCTGTATAAAAAATTGCTCGAAACTGTCACCAATGCCAGCATTTACCTTGAAGAATTCGCTCGCGGTATGATTGGACAAGAAGAGATGCATAATCTCGAACTGAAAAAGATGCTACGCGATTTTGGTTCATAGTCATTAGTCATTAGTCCTTAGTCATTAGTCATTGGTCATTAGTCAAAAAGAAATTCAAAGGACAAAGGATTAATGAAAAAGGACAAAGGACTGATGACAAAAGACAAAAGACAAAGGACAAAAGATGAATTTTAGTACTGCTCTACCTACTTTTGTAATAACACTTCGAGAAGGAGTGGAAGCTGCCCTTGTTGTTGGTATTGTGCTAGCTTTGCTAAAAAAAGCTAAACAATCTCGACTCAATTCATGGGTATATGCTGGTGTCGGCGTTGGCATTGTCGTCAGTGCCTTAATAGGTGTGCTATTCAGTTGGATAATTCAAGTACTGGGAGCCGCGAATCCTCAATACACCACCGTTGTTGAACCAGCGCTAGAAGGTGTGTTTAGTGTATTAGCGATCGCAATGCTCAGTTGGATGCTAATCTGGATGACTAAACAAGCCAGATTTATGAAAGCTACAGTTGAGGGAGCAGTAACAGAAGCGCTGACACAAAACTCAAATGCTGGCTGGGGTGTTTTTACTTTAATTTTAATTGCCGTTGTCCGCGAAGGCTTTGAAACTGTTCTCTTCATTGCAGCTAATTTTCAACAGGGATTAATGCCAGCCTTGGGCGCTATTGCTGGTTTGGTAGCCGCATCTGCCATTGGGGTGCTGCTATTTAAATGGGGTGTCAAAATTAACATCCGCCAGTTTTTCCAGGTAATGGGCATTTTATTAGTGTTAATTGTTGCTGGATTGGTAGTTTCAGCCTTGAAACATTTTGACGAAGCTGTGGCTAATCTTGCCCTTAGCAGTCGTGCCACAGAAAACCTTTGTTTCTATTACGAACGTTTTACAAAAGTCCACTCCTGTATTTTGGGGCCTATGGTTTCCAATACTTCCACAATCTTACCTGACGAACAGTTTCCTGGCATCATTCTCAAATCTTTATTTGGCTATAGAGACAATCTCTATCTTGTGCAAGCAGTGGGATACGTGGGATTTTTACTCACCATTGGAGGGCTGTATTTCCGCAGCCTTGGGGGTGCTTCTCCTGAAGGTAAAAAGAGTGTCCCTTTTGGTCAAAAACCAATTAGTTCTGCAAAAGATTAAAAGCACAGTTAGTTACCTCGTTCCCAGTTTCCCTTATTCCCAGTTTATGACTGGGAATTGCCTTTGGGATAGACTACGCTAATGTCGATTCAGAAATAGCTGCCTTAGTTAAAGCCACAGTTAAGAGGATGTCTAAAAACTTTTTGGTGTTGTATTCGAGACTTGTAAATCCCCCTAAATCCCCCGATAAATTGGGGGAATTTGATTCATTTCCCCCCTTTTAAGGGGGGCTAGGGGGGATCAGGCGAAATATTTAATACTTCTCAGACATCCTCTAAGATTTTTGCCATTGGAATTGAATACAAATGTTTTCAATTAATACCAATTTGAAAAAATAATCCAACAAATCAACCATTTGTAGAGACGCGATTCATCGCATCTTTAACCAAGAATGAAAAATAAAAACTTTAGATTTAGACATTCAACCAAGCAATGCTCTTATGGTGCAAACAATGCTTGCTTAAGCTGCTGACAAGCCTTTTCTATTGCATCTATACTACCTGGATTCACTAGACCAAAATAATCAAACACATAGACTCGGTTATTTTTAGTTGCTTGTAGTTGCTGCCAAAAGTTTTCCTTTTTCAAAGAATCTAAAAGCGTCGCTTCCGAATTTCCTTGTGGAGGATTAACTAAAATTATCACCTCTGGATTTGCTTCTAAAACTTTCTCAGCCGAAAGTGTCACATAGCCTCCAATTGGACTTTTACCTTGTAAATCTGCTGCTATATTTTTCGCCTGGAATTTTGCCAGCAAATCTCCTGCCCAACTGTTTTTATTCGGCGCTAAAATTGGTTGACGACTAACCAGCGCTAAAGTAGACGGACTCTGAGTTGGCTTATCTGGTAAGAAAGTTTTATAACGATTTAACAAAGGCTGAGGATCGGTATTAATTAACTCAGCGAGCTTTTTAGTAAGTTCTTCTAGAGATTCCCAGCTATTCACCTTAGTAAGCAAAGTTTGAATACCTAGCTGCTGAAGTTTTTGAATTGGAATGTTAGAAAAACCTTCAGCACCAATAACTAAATCTGGTTTGAGTGCTACTACTTTCTCTAAATTTGGCGGATTTTGCCCTTCACTAACACGGGGAACATCTTTAAATTTTGAGTCATTCTTAAATAGTTTACTCCCAGTAATTCCAACAACTTTTGTTTGATCGAGTCGGGAGAGAATGTCAGCAGAAAGTGAAGAAAGAGCAACAACTCTTTTTGCTGAACCTTTTAGTAATTGCTGAGAGTTTGTATTAGTCGCCTCAGTGGTATTTTCCACTTTGGTTTCTGATTGCTGAGTAGTTACAGTGGTGCAAGCAACTAAAACTATACTTAACAAAATTGCAAAAGCAGATAAGAGCCAACGACGATGCATATTAAAATTCTTTATAAGGTAAGAATGGTATAACATTGATATCCAGTCAGGCTGTAATATACTGCTAACACAGATATACGCCTATCCCAATGTAATTTCTCCAATCCCCAGTTGAACTTACTTCGTCTCCATCCAATTTTCACCAACACGCGCCTCCACAAGCAAAGGAACACTCAACTGCACTGCATTTTCCATCACTGATTTAATTTGTAGTTGTAATTCTTCCCACTCATTAGGGGGAATTTCAAAGACTAATTCATCGTGAACTTGCAACAACAAACGCGCCTGATAGTTCTTCAAAACCTCATGCAATCTCACCATTGCAATTTTGATGATATCAGCGTTAGAACCTTGAATTGGTGCATTAGCCGCGGAGCGTAATAAACCTGCATCAAAAGCACCCAAATTCTTCAATTTACTCAGATCGATATCTTCTGGGTTGCTGCCTTTTAATTTGCGTAAACTGTTATTAGTAAAGTCAAAATAGCGACGACGACCGAAAATAGTTTCTACATAACCAAGAGCGATCGCTTCTTTTTTCACTCGCTCCAAATATGCAAAAATTTTGGGATATCGTTCATTAAACCGCTTAATGAACTCGTTGGCAACGGTCTTATCTATTCCAGTTGAGCGCGAAAACCTGAGAGAACCCATTCCATAAATCACGCCAAAATTTATAGTTTTTGCCATCCCCCGTTCTTCTGAGGTTATATTTTCTTTTTCAAACACTAACCGCGCCGTCACAGTGTGAACATCTTCATTTTGCTGATATGCTTGCACTAATATTGGCTCTTGACTTAAATGAGCCAATATCCGCAATTCAATTTGTGAGTAATCAGCAGCCACCATTAACCAGCCAGATTCAGGCAAAAATGCCTTCCGAATTTGGCGACTAAAAGCTGTACGAATGGGGATATTTTGTAAATTCGGATTAGAAGAAGATAATCTACCAGTTGATGTTGCTGCTTGATTAAAATCAGTATGTACTCGTTGGGTATCTGGACGCACTAATGCAGGTAATGCATCAACATAAGTAGACTTTAATTTAGATAGAGTGCGATACTCAACGATCGCTTTAACAAATCCAGTGTTATCATCTTCTTGAAGTCTTTCTAGTGTTGCTGCATCTGTAGAGTAGCCCGTTTGAATTTTACGAGAATGTCTGGTGCTTAACCCCAATTTTTCAAATATAATTTGGCTCAATTGCTTAGGAGAACCCAAGTTAAAATTTTCTCCAGCTATTTCAGTTGCTTCCTCTTTTAATCTGGCTAACTCAGTTTCTAAATGCTGCGAAAGTTCTTGTAAATAAGCTGAATTAATCCGAACGCCTGTATATTCCATTTCGGCTAAAACAGCTTCTAGCGGTTGTTCAACTTCCACTAATAGCTTAGATAAAGCTGGAGTTTTATCCAGATCCTCACGCAGTTTCGACACTAAACCAAAGGTAGAATAAGCATCCATCCCACAGTAATCTGCGACGGCGGGAATATCTATATCAGCGATGGTTTTGCCTTTGGGAACTAAATCTAAGTAACTTTTAGCCATCAATCCCAAATATCGCTGCGCTAAATCCATCAAATTATGGCTAGAATCTGGATTTAGAATATAACTCGCTAGCATGGGATCAAACACTACTCCCGCCAAATTAATTCCTTGAGTTCTAAGAACTAAGCGGTCAAATTTAGCATTTTGTAAAGCTTTGGGATAATCGGCACTTTCGAGAATTGGGCGTAGTGTTTCTAACACCAAATCTTTATTTAAATTTTCCCCAGTTTTGTGCCCTAAAGGAATATAGGCTACTTCATCTGGTTGCGTTCCCCAACAGCAACCAATTCCTACTAATGCAGCATCTCTTGGTTCTAAATCGGTAGTTTCAGTATCCCAAGCAACGGGTGTTTCTGGATTAGTGAATTTTTGCAAAATTTTCACTAACTCAGTTAATTTGGCTTTGGTGTTAATGATGCGTGGTGTAATTGGGGAAGTAGATTGTTGGGGAAATGCGGCTGTATCACTAGCACTGAAAAACCACAAATCATTATCTTCATCAGCGCTTAATTCTGAGTTAGTAAAATTGGAATTAATTGCCTCTGTTTTGATTTCTTGCTTTTCTTCAACTTGTCCACCAAAACGTTGCTGAAGGTCGTTGATTTTGCCTAAAAAAGACTTAAACTCTAGCTTTTCTAAAATTGGTGATAAAACGCTTGTATCAAAGCCTTTTAATTTGCAATCTTCTAAATCAAATTCTATAGGAACATCTAAAACTATAGTTGCCAAATAGCGGGACTTTTCGGCATCTTTTTTCCCCTCTGCCAGTTTTTTCTGAGTTGCGCCTTTAATTTCATCTAACGCAGCATAAACATTCTCAAGTGAACCATAGGTATTCAGCAGCTGCACTGCTGTTTTTTCGCCAATTCCCTTGACACCAGGAATATTATCTGATTTATCACCACAAAGAGCTTTAAAATCAACAATTTGTGAAGGTAAAACGCCCATCTTCTCTTTGACTTGCTCTGCTTTAAATTCCGTGATGCTGTTTGTAGAGCGCTTTAGGGCATCTGGACTAAAATTTAGAACAGTGATTTCTTTGTCAGAGTCGATTAGTTGAAATAAATCGCGATCGCCAGTCAGAATCTTCACTCTATACCCAGCCGCAGTTACTCGCTGAGCTAAAGTTCCCAAAACATCATCAGCCTCAAAACCGGGGGCAGTGAAAAAGGGTAGATTGAAGCCATTCAGCAACTCATGCAGGTTTTCTAAGTCGGGAACGAAATCTTCTGGTGTTTCTGGGCGATCGGCTTTATAAGTATCGTCCGCTTCGTGGCGAAAAGTTGCCTCAGCCAAATCAAAAGCGATCGCCATTGCTTGAGGCTGTTGTGTTGCCATTACTTCCAACAGGCACTTCACAAAACCAAAACATATACTGGTGGGAATCCCCGTTTTGGTACGCAATCCTCCATCTCGCCCTTTGGCGAAAGCAAAGTATGAACGATAAGCCAAGGAGTGTCCATCTACAAGGATGAACGTGGGGCGTGTTGCGGTTGCAGAAGTAAAAGTTTCAGACATAGCCCTATTTTAGCCAGAAGCTTTGTCACATAGTTAGCAATTTCAAAGCTTTGGCTATCTTTATTGTTATTCCTTGATGTCAAGAAGCGGGTAAGCCCGCAGTTAACTGGTATCTTAAATTAAAGAACTTGAGTCAGACAACTGATTTATAGGTAGATAAGCCATCTTCGCAAGCAATCAGGTTATCAAAATAAGAGTGCTGAAATCAGTTATGTATCAATCGATCGAGTAGCAATTTATCGATAAGTTGGCGATCGCAAATGCCATTATCTTTACAATCCGAACCAGATACAGATTGGGAAACGCTCACAATTTACATAGGAGCCACATGAGTACAATCACGACTAAGGATGGTACGCAAATTTACTACAAGGACTGGGGCACAGGACAGCCTATTGTCTTCAGCCACGGCTGGCCACTGAGCGCGGATGCTTGGGAATCGCAGATGTTTTTTCTCGCCTCACACGGCTACCGCTGCATCGCGCACGATCGTCGCGGTCATGGTCGGTCGAGCCAACCGTGGCATGGTAATGACATGGATACCTATGCTGACGATCTAGCGGAGCTTTTCGAGGCGCTGGATATTAAGGATGCGGTGACGATCGGACACTCTACCGGCGGCGGTGAAGTGGCGCGCTTCATTGGACGGCACGGCACCAAGCGCGTTTCCAAGGCAGTGCTGATGGGCGCGGTGCCGCCACTCATGCTCAAGACGGAGGCGAATCCGGGTGGGCTACCCATTGAGGTCTTTGATGGCTTTCGGGCGGCGTTGTTGGCTGACCGATCGCAATTCTTCCTAGATGTACCCAGTGGGCCGTTCTTTGGCTTCAATCGACCCGGTGCCAAAGTCTCCCAAGGGCTAATCTATTCGTGGTGGATGCAGGGGATGATGGCTGGACATAAAAACACCTATGACTGCATTAAGGCGTTTTCGGAAACAGATTTCACCGAGGATTTGAAGAAGTTTGATGTGCCGACGTTGATTATTCATGGTGATGACGATCAGATCGTGCCGATTGGTGCTTCTGCCCTCCTGTCTGCAAAGCTCGTCAAGAATTCGACTTTGAAGATATATCCTGGGGGAGCGCACGCTCTGGGCGATACCAGCAAGGAACAGATCAACGCCGACCTGCTGGAATTTATCAAATCCTGATGCGGGCAAGGGATGTGAGACATCACTGTTAAAAATCTCAATGGGTGCATCTAAAGGCATCGGGGCCGCGATCGCTAAACATCTGGTAGCTGAAGGTGCAAGCGTTGTAGTGATGATTTCCACAATCATTGCACTTCCCTCAATAGCCAGAAAGTTTTTAACTTTGAGTGTGAGAATCTGATAAAAGCAAACTATCTCCAAGGAGTTTTGCGCTGATGGAAACAGCAGATGTCATTGTCATTGGCAGTGGTCAAGGAGGCATTCCACTGGCGGCTGATTTTGCCAATGAGGGACGTAAGGTTATCTTGTTTGAGCGGGATGCTTTAGGTGGCAGTTGCATCAACTATGGCTGCACTCCGTCTAAAGCGTTTTTAGCAGCGGCTCATGCAGCAGGGCGATCGCGTCAGGCTAAGAAGTTAGGCATCCACACGGAAGTAAAGGTGGATTTTCCCGTTGTCATGGAGCGAGTTCGGGGAATCCGCAGCAGCTTTAATCAAGGGATTCGCCAGCGATTGGAGACTGCGGGTGTCAAAGTCATTTGTGCCGAAGCTGCTTTTGTGGGTGAACGGACGGTCAAAGGTGGGGATGTTACCCTTCAGGCTCCTCTGGTAATCATTAACACGGGTACGTCCTCGCTGATTCCTGACATTCCCGGACTTGCAGGAACTCCTTACCTAACCAACCGCAACTTTTTTGACTTGAACACCCTACCAGCCCGTTTATTGGTGATTGGAGGCGGCTATATTGGCTTGGAATTGGGACAAGGACTAGCGCGTTTGGGCAGTGAGACCCACTTAATTGTCCGGGGCGATCGCGTCCTCGGACAGGAAGAGTCTGATGTCAGCGAGGTCTTAGGAGAAGCATTCAAGCAGGATGGGATTAAGCTTCATTTTGGAGTTAGTGTAAATCACGTCGCCCATGAGAGTAATGTGTTTAAACTGACTCTGAGCAGTGGCGAACAACTTCAAGGAGAAGCGTTGCTGGTTGCGATTGGACGGAAACCCAATACAAGTTCATTAAATGCAGCTGCCAGCAAAATTGAGCTAGACGATCAAGGATTTATTAAAATTGATGACCAGTTCCATACCACCTGTTCTGGAGTCTATGCCATCGGGGATGCTGCCAAACAGCCTGCCTTTACGCATGTGTCGTGGGAGGACTATCGCCGCTTAAAAGCAATTTTGTGTGGAGAAAACCGGACACGGAGCGATCGCGTTCTTGGCTATGCGGTCTACACAGAACCCCAAGTAGGGCGAGTGGGTATGACCTTAGAACAGGCTCAGAAACAAGGCATCAACGCGCGTGCTGTCACGTTACCTATGAGCCAAATTGCGCGTGCGATCGAGTGGGGGCATGACCTCGGATTTTATCGCATGGCGATCAACAGCGACACAGACAAAATTCTGGGAGCAACCCTGGTAGGATACGAAACTGCTGAACTGGTGCATGTTTTTTTATCCCTGATAGAAGCAGGAGCAACCTGGCAGTTGTTAGAGCGATCGGTTCACATCCATCCCACCTATGGTGAAGCTTTACCCAGTCTGGCACGGTTGCTGCTTGGAGATAATATGCCAGGGTGTCCGAATATGTGAAGAGGTTTTATTGATATACAACGTCAGTTGGCGGCATTAATAAGTAGATGCCTAAGCCAAGAAGACATCCTCCTAACTCGGCTACAAAACTGTTCTCTGTTTCGATTGCTCATTTACCGCTGGTACTAATGAGCTTTTTTGTGCTTTTTATACAGCTTAACGTCTACATATTTGCAGCTTTAGTACGGAAGCCAAGTAGAACCAACTCTTGGCAGGTATACCAGCCTAATTAAGTACGTGAGTATAAAAGCATAGTAACCAGATAGTAACTAGATCCCTAAGTTATCACCAAAAGTCGGGGATCTATCTCCTGAGCCTTTTATGTTTAATTAGGTTGACCTAGCTTACATCTCAGGAACGAAGAAAAACTAGCTTAATATTTCGACATCAGATTACCACTATCAAAATCACTTTACCTTAACAAAACTTTATATATACCGTTGAAAAAGTCTATTTTTCAAATAAATTTAAACATAATAACTTTACAGAAAGTTACGTGTATTTATCAAGACTACAAGCAAAGTTTCAGAGTTAGAAATAGGTTAGTAATTCCGTAATCATTCTTTTCAGAAAGGCATCTTTTATCCATGACAACAAAACTATTCAACACTCTAGCTGCTGCTACAACCTTGGCAGGAATTGTTGCAACATCTGGAGCAGCTAATGCAGCTTCTCTCTCCTACAGTAGTTCCACTAATTACGATTTCACAAACATCATTGATGCACCTCTGAGCGTCCAAAAATTTGACTCATCTTTGGGCACACTCAAGGGTGTAACGATAAGTTTTACTGGCGACTTACTTGGAAATGCAGGTTTTGAAAACAGAAGTCCAACCGCGACTCAGGTGACAGTAAATCTTGCTAGTCAACTCAGTTTAAAACTAAATAATCAGTCTCTATTTGCACTCAATCCACAAGATATATCGAGTTATCAAGCTGCTAAATATGACGGCATCACTGATTATAGTGGCACCTCTGGAAAGACTATTTCTAATTTAACTGCCACACAATCTGCTACTCAGTCTTTCACCAATACCCAATTCTTGCAGTCTTTCACTGGTAATGGCGACATAGACTTTTTGTTCTCAGCTTTAGCCAACTCAGTAGTTACGGGTTCGGGCAACATGAGATCCTATATTGATACTTATGCCAAAGCAGGTATCAAAGTAACTTATGACTACGATGAGGTGAAAGCAGTACCTGAGTCTTCTGCCACACTGGGAATTGGTTTAATTGCTGGGCTTTGTTTGTTGTCACAACGTAAAAAAAGCTGGATCAAGATGTTTAATTAATAGACTTTCTTGAATAGGTAGATATCTTCTATCCTATCTATCAAGCAGACTCTCTAATTTAAATTAAAAAACCCGATTCTCGAAAAAATCGGGTTTTTTATTGTGCCTATTAGGCTGAATTTTTAATCATATTTAAAAAATCCTAATCTTGGCGATCGCCATAAACAATTATTGATATGAAGTGGTTGATTAGAGAACCCAATTTTTTATATGACTCCCTACTGGTCGCCAGAGCCTGTTAACCTCTTACTGAAACTTAAAATTTAGGAAATTATGCCGAAAGCATCTACCGATCGTCAAGCTGCTGCAAAAGACATTAAACTACTAGTTTTGGATATAGATGGCACGATCGCTGGACACTCTAACACTATCAGCGAACCTGTAAAGCAAGCAATCTTTGCAGCGCAAGCACGAGGAATTCAAGTAGCGATCGCTACAGGTCGAATGTATCGTTCAGCCTTGCGCTTCCACCAAGATATTGGCTCTACCCTACCATTAATGGCCTATCAAGGAGCCTGGATTCAAGACCCGAACACCCAAAAAATTCATCGCCATTGGGTTGTTTCTAGAGAAATCGCCCACCAGTTACTCGACTATTTTGAACAGCCTGAGTTGCGATCGCTTCTATCTGTTCACTTTTACATCAACGATCGGCTATACGTCCGTGAGTTAACCAGAGAAACCAAAATTTATGCAGAACGTTCTGGTATTATTGCGATTCCTGTGGGTGATTTGCGTCAAGCCTTAACGAATGAACCGACAAAAATTCTTGCTTTATGTGATGACACTGACGTAATCGATAAGTTATTAGGAAATTTGCGCCGTCAATACACACCTGCTGAACTTTATATGACAACCTCTGTTGCTACCTTTTTTGAAGCAACTAACGCCTCTGTAAATAAGGGAACTGCTGTACGTTACCTAGCCGAAGAATTGCTGGGATTACAGTTAGCTAACGTTATGGCGATTGGCGATAACTTCAATGATGTGGAAATGCTGGAGTATGCCGGACTTGGTGTAGCTATGGGCAACGCACCAGCAGGAGTGCAAGCGATCGCTAATTGGGTAGCTCCTAGCGTAGAGGAACATGGGGCAGCAGTAGCAATTGAAAAGTTTTTGCTGTAGTGAAAGCATTTTTTCAAATCTAACCCATACAAATCAGAAAGGACACCGACGACTGGCCGTGTTTCGTCTCGGTGCCCCTGCTGGTTCGCTCCTCACACAAGAGCTAATGTATCCGAGGTGGTGCATTGAGTCAATAGCTATATAAAAAGTTTTTATTTTTACCTAAGCGACATTACCGATTTATAACTCCAAAGGCGCAAAAACCCCCAGATTTTCCTCTAGAACAAATCTTAATACTGATTGAGTAGCCATGAGCAATCCGAGTCTAGCTTGGGCCAGTTCTGGTGACGTAATTTTGATCTCACCCCAAATCCGACAATTAGACCAAAACTTTTCAAAAGCTTGGCTCAAATTTAGCGCTAATTTTTCCCATTTCACCGAATTGCTAATATTAGGGCACTCTATGTTGTCTACCACTTGTATTAATTCGCCAATTAGACGGCGCTCATCTGGGTGATTGAGTTGTAGTGTTCCGTCGCAATTAAGCCAAGGTAGAGGGTTAGGAAAAATAACATCCCAAAAAGCTGGACTAGTATTTGGAATCGGTTCTCTAAGTTTAATCAACCCCTCTCGATGAGCCAGCAGCACTAGCGAACAGCAGCGTGCATGAGCATATTCAACAGCAAACAAAGAATTGGGCACTGCGCATTGGGCATCAATTGTCTCCTCTGCTCTCCTGCTCCCCTGCTCCCCTGCTCCTTTGCTCCCCTGTTCCCCTGCTCCCCAAGAACTCCCAACTACGAGACTTTGTAACCAAGTCGCTAAGGCTGAGTGAGTTAATTCAAAGTTTATCCAACCAGGGGGAACTATTTGGATGCTAAAAACGCCCTCACAAATCCCTGATAAATTTGAAGCGATCGCACTGGCAAGCTCCATCGCTTTTCGATTCTGAGATTTTGATAGTCGCAAAGACACACTTGAGGTATAGAAAACTCTATTGTCATCTCTACCTTTATGTAGAGGAATTTTTTCGTCTTTTATGCATCCGCTTTCTGTTTTATAAGTATCAATGCTTATCGATTTTATTAGGTAACTATATAATAGCTGTTTGATTGACGTATATTTGCTAACTGGTAATTTATAATGCACGTAATATTATTTAAATAGTCATGTAAGATATATTTGCTACATTTATGTCATCTACCTTGCGGTATAAATTTAATTTAGATGAAGAAAAATGAGAAGAGGATAAAATTTGATGAATAATCGATGAATAGTAAGTAAACTTTACTACCACCATTGTACAGTAGGAAGTATAACAAATAGTAGAGAGTAATTTGCTTTCTATTCTTTGGATTGGCTGGCGCTGTTAGGCGTTAAGCCTGCCTCGTCAACACAAAGACACTCCTTGCACCCTTTTATTTACGTCTTTGTCTTCAGCCGAACGCTCTTTGTTACCTATGCAATCTCCATCCTCCTTTTCTGAGGCATCACGGCCTTTTTTGACTTGGCAACGCATTCTTGACTGGGCTCAAGAACACTATCGTTGCCGCACCTTTAGCAAAGATGAGCGCATTCCAGCCCGGCCTGGATTGCTGTATTTGGTGCAAAGGGGTGCGATCCGCATGGTAGGAACCGCCCAAGTTAGTGCGACTGCCAGTCAGCTAACGTCTCGACGAATCAACAGAACTCCAGAAGAAGCGTTCTTGGGTTTTGTGGGAGCGGGACAGCCATTTGAAATTGTTGCTCAGTCACCATTCACACTCCAGGCTTACGCCCATGTCGATCAAACTGCGGTGCTATGGATGTACTGGCATGATTTAGACAATTGGCCTCACTTCCGTCGCGAAGTTATGGATGCCTTTAGGTATCAGCACCAGCGTAAGCTGCTGTGGCTGAGTGCCTTGGGACAACGCCGCACAATTGACCGACTCTTAGGATTTCTCACATTGTTAATTGAGGAATATGGAGAGCCAGCAATGAGCGACACCGATCCTGATGTGATTCGCGGTTATTGTCTGCCCTTTCCCCTCACTCATGCCCAAATTGGTAGCGCGATTGGTTCCACTCGTGTCACCGTCACCCGCTTGATGGGTAAGCTGCGTCAACGTGGTTTAATCTTGACTCAAGGGGATAATCTAATATGCTTACCAGCAGAGTCGATTAATAGAGCTAGTTAAGGTAAAGTTCAGAGCGGCGATTTCCGCCACTCTGTCTTGAGTGCGATGAGCTAGACCCTGCCGGAAGCGATCGCTCTTGTCAGCGAATTTTGACAAATCCCGCTTGGGTAATTAGTTGCTGTCCCTGCTCAGTCAGCAGTAAGTTGGCGTAAGCGACACCTGCTTGCTGCTCAGTCTGACCATTCTGTTTGACCACCACAAACAGATTGCGGGTAATCGGATATTTTCCTGATTGGAAAGCCTCAATGTTCAACTTGTTCCGTTTACCAGGACATTCAGACGGGAGGACAGAAGGTTCTTGGTATGGAGCAATGTATTGCCCTTGCGTGCGCCCCAACGGCAAGGCTTTGATTGAGCATTGAGGAATCACCTCTGGGGCAGAAGCGTAGTAGATGCTACCAGGACTATCAGCCAATTTTTGCAAGGCTTGGGTGGTTGTGGAGATAAATTCTACATTGGAGCTGAAAGCTTGACCACCCAAGATATCTTGGACAAAAAGTTCGACAGTACCGCCATCAACAATACGGCGAGAATAGGGCTTAATTGGGATATTGGGGCCGCCCACCTGGCTCCAATTATTGATTTTGCCTGTGTAAATTGACTTTAATTGTTCTACCGTTAATCCTGGGATATTCAGGTTGGGGTTAACTGCAACCGCTAAACCATCAATTGCCACAGGAATTTGTTTCAAACTGAACCCACGCTGCTGGGCACGGCTTAATTCCGGATCTAGAACTGGTCGGGAAGATTGGGCAAAGGCTAGTTGACCGTCTATCAAGGACTGAATGCCAGTACCAGAACCAGGCGATGCATTGCTGGGTTCTACATAGCGCAGCCGTAACTCTGGCCGCGCGGCTTGAATTGCCGGGTCGACTACTAGTCGAATCGGTGCCCAAGATGTACTGCCTCCGTAATTGAATAATCCTGTAGGAACATCCTTTACTGAAGTGAAAGTATTGCCACTAGGTTGTTCCGATCCGGTTTGGGGCGTTTTGGTGCTACCAGAATTAATTGTATTTAGATTGACACCAGACTTTCTCGTAAACCACCAAAAACCGCCAGCTATTAGCCCGACGGTGATGAGGATGGATAATACAAGAATAGTTGTTTCATTTTTTTGGGACATAGTATAATTACCCGCGCATCCATTCAATATAAGTGCTTGACTTGACAAGTGCTTGCTACTTGAGATTGTATTTGGAGGACGGGTGTTTTACTAAAAATGCAGATAAATCCTCACTTCTGACTACTTTAGAAATCAAGGTATAATAAATTTCCCCTGGATTATTCGTCTTTTTCTCAAGGCTTAAATGTTGGTGAGGATAAGTTGTTAGTTGATACTAAGATTTTTCCCCATAAAGCTTAATTTCTCATCTTGAGGGTTTTTCCAGGTTAACTATTGGTTAATTTTTAATTTTTTATTGCTGATTAACGCACTGGTTCAAAGTCATAACCAGTGCGAGAGCGAGAACCAGGAACAATTTTTACAAGTTGCACTGAGGCATTGCGATCGCCTGATGCTAAAAACCGAATTGTACCAGAAGCGCCAGTGGCAGAAAAGTCAGAGGACAAGAGTGCTTGTTGCACTCCATCTCGCGTGGGATTGCGTTCTAATGCCGCAATTAAAGCTACAGTGGCATCATAACTGAGGGCACTTCGCCAACTCACATCAGCGCCCCATAATTGCCGCGATTTCTGGGGAAAATCTGATTTCGGATTGCTATCAATATGCCAAGGAACTGCCAATACCATCCCCACAGCTTGTTCTCTGCCAATTTCCAAAGTTTTAGCGGTGTAAACATCATCTCCCGCCAACAAAGTTAACTTTTTCTGATTAATCTGAATTACTTGCAGCGCTTTATCGAGAGTTTCAGTGTTAGCAGCTAACATCAAAACTTCTGCACCTTGTTTAGTTGCTTGTTCTACACTTTTAGCCGCACTAAAATCCGCCTTGGATAAGTCAAATTCGCTGGCTACCTGTCCACCCTCTAAAGAAACGGATGAAACAAACTCTGACTTTAAAGACTGGCTATAGTTACTCTGAGAATTAAAGAAAACCACTGCATTTTTTTTCTGCAAGGTTCTCACCATATAGTTGGCTAAAGTTCTTGCAGCCATAAAATCACTGGGAACTGTCCGAAAAACGTAGCGGCTAAAGTTAGAAATTTTGACAGATGTACTAGTGGGAGATATGGCTACAAGCTGTCCAGAAGTATAGATAGTACCTGCCGCTAAGGTGGAATCGCTAGTATTCGGCCCAACTACACCCAATACTTCAGAATTGCTAACTAGGGTAGAAGCGATTTGCTTGGATATTTCTGGATTGTCGTCGTCATTAGCTATTCCTACCCTCAACGGTACTCCCTTGACTCCTCCTGAGCTATTGACTTGATTTTGGGCTTGGGCTATCCCGCGTAAAATTTCTAAAGCAGCATTGGGGTCAGTGCCGAATGGTACAGAAGCCATGATGGTATAGCTCTTGGAAGAAGCGGTTCGGGCATTGTTAAGAAAAATTAATGTTTCTGGATCGTTTCGGTTGAGTTTTAGAGCAGCTGTGAAATTGGCGATCGCTTTATCATAACTTTTAGCTGCGATCGCCTGTACTCCTTCTTTTTTCGCAGCAGAAATGTCACCCGGAGTAAAAGATTTTTCCCCAAAACTAATGCGGTCTTGCAAGGATGAATTGTTGCCTGGTTCTTGATTTGGAAGAATGTTATTACCAATTTTGGCTCCATTGTTACTAAACCACCAAAACCCACCGCCAACAATGCCAGCTGTCAGCAGCAGGGCCAAAGCTAAAATTGTGATTTCATTTTTTTGTGACATGAACAAGTTTAAATAAAGTAAAAATGTTTATTCTTTAAATGGCGCCAGTATCAGGTGATACTTTTCGTACTGCTTCTGTGGTAGTGCCAACACAACTAAACATTTGCAACAAAATTCTGTTTAGTGATGACAACGCCTAAAAAAAGACTAAATATTTCGTTTTTCTGAGACATTTATGTAGCTGTTAGCACCAGAAGTTTTTTAAAGTAAAAAAGATAATAATTTATAAATAAGTCGAAATATGGCTGTCAATGAAATAGCTACTAAGCCTGCTCCCACTGCTAAAATCACCACTGACGGAAGGTCAAGACCTCCCCGTAAAAAGGGGACAAAAAAAATAATTGCAAAAGTAATTGTGGGAATAATTAATAAATCGAACTTTTCAATCCACCGCCTGGTTTGGGCAAAAATTAGTATACCTAAAATTAGGGCAGAAGTAGTTAAAGTAACTATTGGTGATTTTACTAGACTGAAGAGAGCGATCGCGATCAATGCACCCTCAAATCCACTAAATGCCGCCCCGCCCAATAATTCCAATGTAGAAAATGTTGGTTGAGTTGATGGACGACGGGGAACAACAGGGCTAGAACCTTGGGGTGGTTGTGGCGGAAGTGTTACAGAGGGCGAATTAATTTGTGTAGGGGTTTGAGCCGCCTGTGAGTTAAGTGCATCTATAACCTCCTGGGCTGACTGGAAGCGCTGATTGGCAGCAGGTAGCAGCATTTTGTCTAAAATGTCAGCAAGGTGAGGGTTGATATTTACTTGAGATCGCCATTTCCACTGGTTGCTATAGGCATCAAATAGTTTAACTGCTTCCTGATTTGTCAACAAGGTAATAAGAGTTACAGCTAAGGCGTATAAATCTGTAGATGGGAATACTTGACCCCCAGCCATCTGCTCAGGTGGTGCAAATCCCATCGAATAAATTCCTGTGGAAGAAGCGGCAGAACCCAGTGCAACATTTGTTACTTGCTTAACTGCACCAAAATCTAGTAAAAAAAGTCTACCATCACGACGGCGCATGATGTTAGAAGGTTTAATATCTCTGTGGATAATGCCTCTATGATGGACAAACTTTAGTACCTTCAGAATTTCTTGCAGCACCTCCAACACTTGCTGTTCAGAAAATTTGCCTTGTTGAACTAATTCTTCCTCTAAGTTTTGCCCATCAATGTATTCTTGTACTAAGTAAAAAAATTGGTCTTGCTGTCCTGGTTGCAAACTATTAACTATCACTGGAAAGAAGGCAAATAAATCAGGTATTTGCTCGTGATCGTTACCAAGTTGTGCTAAAACTTCTGCTTCTCTTTCAAACATTAACTGCGCTTGTTGCAGTTGAGTTAAAGTTAAATTCCCCGATGGTTGAAACTGCTTAACCACGCATTGACGCATTCCTGGTATTCGGCGATCGCGTGCCAAAAATGCGGCTCCAAACCCGCCTCTTCCCAGCAGTTTAGTTGGCACGTATCGACCATCTAGCATCAATGGCATACCACAGGTAGTGCAATACTTTTGCTGGGTTGTTTTCAGTGTCGTAACATCATCTAAGTCGGCAAAATAGTTTTGTGGGCGTGGACAACGCAAACGAGTGCAGTAAACTTCCATTTTCGTGATTAGTCATTAGTCATTAGTCATTAGTCATTGGTCATTGGTCATTGGTCATTGGTGAGCTAGCGACGGGTACATAGAGAGTTTTCCCATGAGCTACTGGTTGTCTTCGCAGCGCTAGCGAGGCACGAGCGTCACCCGAAAGGTCATTCGTATTTACAAAGAACAAAAGACAAAGGACAAATGACAAAGGACTAATTACTAGATTTTAGTCTTCACCTGATGAGGTGGGTGTTGCTACCTCCAATGTAGTTAACACTAGACTTTTTTGTGTTAATTTTAACACATCTTGATTCCATCCTGGGTTAGCAAACTGGGGCAAAATTTCTTGACTAAAGGCTTCTGCGGCCTTGGATCTATAGCGATTGGGATTACAAATCAGCCACAGCGTCCGTTTGACTACAACACCTTCAATGGGAGTACGGTGCAAAACGCCCATTTGTAACTCTTTAGCGATCGCACTAGTTGAAACAAAGGCAGCCCCTAGACCAGATTGCACAGCATTTTTAATCGCTTCAATGGAATTTAATTCCATTTCAACTTTAAAACGTCTGGTATCGATTTCACAGCGTGCTAGCACTTGGTCAATTACTTTGCGGATAGTCGATTGGGAATCTAAAGCAATAAATTGTAATTTATATAGGTCTTCTTTCTGGATTTTTTCAAGTTTGGTAAAAGGATGAAACACAGGTAAAATTAGCGCTAGCTCGTCCTCAGCGTAAGGAATAACTTCTAAAGATTCTGACAGTTCACCAGGAATTTCACCACCGATAATTGCCAGATCGACTTGTCCGTTAGCGACACTCCAAGCAGTTCGCCTAGTTGAGTGAACGTGTAATTGCACTGCCACATCTGGATATTTTTGTCGAAACATACCGATCATTCTGGGCAAAAGATAAGTGCCAGTGGTTTGAGAAGCACCGACAATCAAAGTACCACCTTGAAGATTTTGTAAATCTTCAATGGCCCGGCAAGTTTCCTGACAGAGACTGAGGATTTTTTCACCGTAATTTAAAAGTAGATGCCCAGCTTCAGTTAATTGGGCACGTCGTCCTCCACGATCGAATAAAGGGACATCGAGTTGCCGTTCGAGATTTTGGACTTGCAAACTAACGGCAGGCTGGGAGACGTAAAGACTATCAGCGGCACGCTTGAAGCTTCCTTCTTGAGCGATCGCTTTCAGGATACGTAACTGATCTAAAGTGAAAGGAAGGTCAGACATAAGGCTCAACCCACAAACTTTTAAAGGAGCAAATGCACGTAATAAATCCGGTTTGGCAGCAATCAGCCAGATATGATTTGTTGCATATTAAACTTGAAGGCTTGACTCGAAAAAGACAGTAGCACAACATCTTGACTAAAGTCCCCTTTTGAATACTTTGTGGTATTGGTTGTACTGAATTCAGTTTTCTTTAAATTACTTCACCTGTGTATATGCTGCTGATTTCTTGGTTGACACCCAGTCATTTTGTCATACTGGGGTTACAAATAGTTTTTGCGATCGCTCACAGTGGAGGCGCTGCTTTACGCCCTTGGGCAGAAAAATATATTGGCCCAAGGTTTTATCGCATTCTCTTTGCATCAGTCAGCCTACCGTTGGCTGTGATATTAATTATTTACTTTTTTGGGCACCGTTATGATGGTTTGCAAATTTGGCAGGTACAAGGGGTGCCAGGAGTGCGAGAATTTGTTTGGCTGCTATCAGCAATCTCGTTTTTGTTTTTATATCCTGCTACCTTCAATCTACTAGAAATTGCTGCTATTCAAAAGCCCCAAGTTCATCTCTACGAAACAGGAATTATTCGGATTACCCGTCATCCCCAGATGGTAGGACAAATAATTTGGTGTGTTGCCCACACTCTCTGGCTGGGTACTACCTTTACCCTTGTGACTTCCATTGGATTGATATTGCATCACTTGTTTGGGGTTTGGCACGGAGATCGCCGCCTGAGCGATCGCTATGGAGAAGCCTTTGAAATTGCCAAACAGCGAACTTCAATTATTCCCTTTAAAGCAATTATTGACGGTCGTCAATCTCTCAAATGGCAGGAATTTCTCCGCCCTGCCTATTTGGGAGTTGCCATTTTTATAGCTTTACTTTGGTGGTCACACCCTCTGTTATTGGAAGCAACTAGTAGGATAGGATGGTAACTTTAGACGATCCCCAGTGTCAGCAGAAAATCCGAAATAGATGGAAATTTCAGCCGATCGAGCTTATCAATTGCTCCAAATCAATGTAGGATAAATTCAAACATCTAACAGTGGGGGGTGCGTTCAGTCAGCTTGATATTTTATTATTGGTAGTCGTTGGTCAGTTGCCTTTCTTTGAAAGAAAGTGGCAGATTCAATCAAATCCCCAGGCAGTCACGGCAATCAGGAGTTTAACATCCAAAAAAGCCAACGCGACTTCTAGGGTCGCTTTTTTGTCAGAGACACATTAACGCGCTCAATTTTTGCCAATAATTCTGTGTCCTGAAATTTCTGTCCTGAAAGCATCTATCGGCAGGTAGTGACTTGCCAATCCTCCACTGAAGCAGTGCTGAGTCCTGAGTCCTGAGTAAAAGCAAGCAACTTAGTATTCATTGCTTGGAAAGTAGTCCCAATCCCTGCTTTACTCTAAAAGAAAAAGAAACGAGTTTCTCATTGCAATCCCCTAACTTTTTGTTATGGACTTCTACTCAGCAACCAGAACTCGGAACTCAGCACTACTTAATTCAGTATTGATAGCTAGTTTGATATAAAAACCTTATAATCCAAGAGGCGTCATGGTGTTGTCGGTTAGTGAGCAGACATTTACTCAAGAAGTTTTAGAATCTCCTATTCCTGTTTTAGTTAACTTTGAAGCACCTTGGTGTGGCTTGTGTCGAGTTATCCACCCGCTATTGTTGCAATTTCAGTCCCAGTGCGGCGATGAAATTAAATTAGTCGGGGTTAACGCCGATCAAAATTTTAAATTGTCTACTACCTATAGGCTAAAATCACTACCCACTTTACTATTGATTGAAAATGGCAATATTCGCCATCGCTTGGAATGCTTTCGCGGCAGGGAAGATTTACGTCTAGCTTTAGAAGAGATTAAAGCCAGCTACAGCAATTACCCCAAAATCTACAAAAGTTCAAAAACAGTAGACTTAGAATGCCGATCGGCCTGATGGATATTGGGTGTGGGGTATGGGGGCATTGGGCATTGAATATTAGACTAATGACCCTTCGGGTGACGCTCCTGCGTCGCTAACGCTGCGCTAACGCCAGTTGCTCATGGGGGAAACCCCCAAGACCGCACTGGCTCACCAATGACCAATGACTAATGACCAATGACCAAATCTAAAACCATGCTTAATACCCCACCCAATCAGTCTTGGGTGGGTTATTTTATCCTAAAGGGTGTAGTCACAATTATTAACAGTTTCGACACGCTAATCAAGAATTCTAAAAGTAGGCGTCAGTGATGGAAGTAATCTATCAGTATGCCTGGCTGATTCCGGTGTTCCCTCTTTTTGGGGCAATGCTGGTCGGTCTAGGGTTAATCTCGTTGAATCAGGTGACAAACCGCCTCCGCCAGCTTAATGCTGTGGTGATTATCTCCATGATGGCAGCAGCTATGGTGCTGTCGTTTGCCTTGCTCTGGAGTCAAATCCAAGGACATCCGTCTTATACCCGCACCTTGGAGTGGGCAGCAGCAGGTAATTTTCACCTGAGCATGGGCTACACTATTGACCACCTGACAGCCCTAATGCTGGTGATTGTCACAACGGTAGCCTGTTTAGTTATGGTTTACACCGATGGCTACATGGCTCACGATCCCAGTTACGTGAGGTTTTACGCCTATCTCAGTTTGTTTGGCTCTTCAATGTTAGGTCTGGTGGTCAGCCCCAACCTAGTACAAGTTTACATATTCTGGGAACTGGTCGGGATGTGTTCCTACTTGCTGGTCGGCTTTTGGTTTGATCGCAAGTCAGCAGCCGATGCCGCTCAAAAAGCGTTTGTGACCAACCGCGTGGGTGACTTTGGTTTGTTACTCGGCATTTTGGGGCTGTTCTGGGCAACAGGAAGCTTTGATTTTAATATCATGGGCGATCGCCTCGCCCAACTCGTCGAATCAGGTTCTATCAGCAATTTTCTCGCTGTCCTGTTTGCGATTTTAGTTTTCTTAGGCCCAGTTGCAAAATCAGCCCAATTTCCCCTTCATGTCTGGCTACCAGATGCAATGGAAGGCCCCACCCCCATTTCTGCCTTGATTCACGCAGCAACGATGGTGGCGGCGGGTGTTTTCCTGATTGCCCGGATGTATCCAGTATTTGAAGACGTTCCAGCCGCAATGAATGTAATTGCCTTTACTGGAGCGTTTACGGCGTTTTTGGGGGCAACTATTGCCATTACCCAAAACGACATCAAAAAGGGCTTGGCTTACTCCACCATTTCCCAACTTGGTTACATGGTGATGGCAATGGGAATAGGCTCCTATAGTGCTGGACTATTCCACCTGATGACCCACGCCTATTTCAAGGCGATGCTGTTCTTGGGTTCAGGTTCTGTAATTCACGGTATGGAAGGTGTTGTTGGACACGACCCTGCCTTAGCGCAAGATATGCGCTTGATGGGTGGACTGCGGAAGTATATGCCTGTCACAGCAACTACTTTCTTAATTGGTTGCTTGGCAATTTCTGGTATCCCGCCCTTTGCTGGTTTCTGGTCAAAAGATGAAATTCTAGGGAAGGCTTTTGAGGCTAACCCACTCCTCTGGTTTATCGGTTGGCTAACTGCCGGGATTACGGCTTTCTATATGTTTAGAATGTATTTCTCGACATTTGAAGGCAAATTCCGGGGTACTGACGAGAAAATCAAGGAAAAACTTAAGAAAGCTGCGGCGACAATTGTCCTGGAATTAGAGTCAGAAGAACCAGTCCCGAATTTTGGGCCTGGGGCGATGAAGAAAGGAGAATTGGCGGCAACTCAACATCATGATTCTCATGACTCCCACGGGCATCACAGCGACTCTCCCCACGAATCGCCGTGGACAATGACGCTGCCGTTGGCACTGTTGGCTGTGCCTTCGATTTTGATTGGTTTGGTGGGAACTCCTTACGCCAATTATTTTGAAGAGTTTATCTTTCCTCCTAGCGAAACTCTCTCCGAAGTTATAGAAAAGGCTTCCGAGTTCAATCCGACGGAATTCTACATCATGGCGGGTGCTTCAGTCGGAATTTCTTTAATTGCGATTACCCTAGCTTCGCTGATGTATTTGGGCCGTAAAATTGATCCGGCTGCGATCGCTGCTAAAATCCAACCACTTTACGAGTTATCCCTCAACAAGTGGTACTTTGATGACATTTACCATCGGGTTTTTGTCCTCGGCTTGCGTCGCGTAGCTAGACAAGTTATGGAAGTTGACTTCCGCGTTGTTGATGGTGCTGTTAACCTTACGGGCTTTTTCACCCTTGTCAGTGGTGAAGGTCTGAAGTACCTAGAAAACGGTCGCGCTCAATTCTATGCCTTGATTGTGTTTGGGGCGGTTTTGGGTTTAGTGATTGTCTTTGGTGTTACCTGATTTTAATAGGGGTGGACATTCGTCCACCCCTACATTATTTTTGATCTCACGCAGAGTCGCAGAGAGTAATTGAGAGTTAAGTCTGAAAAGATCACAAGACTTTTTAATACAAGCTATATAAATTTATTTCCTCTTAAATTGCTATGTAAGGTAGAAAAATATTTCGTATTATGCCTACCATGTAGACACCCAATCAATCTATCTATCACTGATGCTAAATATATTATTCAAAAAGTATAACGTGCCGGAAAAGTAGGTATTAAAATTATTTACGATAAAGCCCAATTTCTAAAGTTGTCCATTTTATTTTCTTTTACCGCCTCTAAAGCAATATTTGCATCAATTACCATTTCTCTAAAATAAAACTCTAAAGGCATAATTTCATCATCGTTATAAGTCTGATATATTTTATATCCAATGGCATCTAACAAAGAGTGACAATACTCTCGGCTACGTTTTGCATAATAATCTAATAGTTTACTAGTAGTACTACTAGAATGAACTAGCATATTACGAATACGATATATGTTATAAACATCATCTTTGAGATCAATAATTTTCTCAATCAAGTATTTTTCACAGTAATCATTATTATAAAAAATTTCATTGACTTGATTGACTTGATCTAAATCTGGCAATACTATGCTTTTAGAATTTAATTGTTTATTTATTTCAGGAAGTTTTTCTATAAATTTTTTTAAAAAATCTATTTCATCTTTATTAACAGATAAATAGTCTTGTAAATCCTGGTCTATAGACTTAGATATATCCATTCTATAAAATGTTAAAGGTGTAACAAAAATACCTCCAACTTTTCTTACTTTCTGATATAAATTAAATTTTAATTCACTCAAAACAAGAAGTAACTGTACTGTTCTCATACCATCACCATTAAGCCATAAATCTATATTTTCTTGAAAAATCTTCTTTTTATTCTTAAGAGCATCTGATAGTTCGGGAAGTTTTTTACAAATTGTTTTAGAATCATCAGAAAACTTTTCTACAGCAAACCAGGAATTTAAGATTTCGTCAGAGCTTTGTGAAGCTTCAGTTGCTCGTCTATACCAGTCGATAGAAGCAAGCCATTTTGCTACAGTTGGATGACATCTATCTTCAGAAGATATCCACTGACCAAGCCTTTGGTGATTATTTTGCGAGTCAATGAAGTTATATCTAATAGTGTGTGGCTTATCCCTGCCTTTAAAGCTAAAAGCTCGAATTTCTCCTTGAGAATTACAAATAACCCAATCAGTTGATAAAATAATAGCCTGGTCTTTCCTATTTCGTGTTGAGAGAACAGCTATCGTTCTTTCAGCCATTTGTTGGGCTTTAATTTTCATGAATTTACTATCTACACCTCGGATATCAACTGCAACACAGTAATCCGAATTCTCTTCAACAGTTATGCTTAAAATATCATTTTTTTTAATGTATTTTCCATCTACTTTAGGACGATATAGTTCAACATTGCCGATCTTAATTTTGTCTGTGAACTTCACACCTGTTATATTGAAAATAACTTTATAAGTTTGAGATTCTAGGCAATAAATTTCTATGAGAAAATTAAGTCTATGTTTAATACTTGAAGCCTCATAATATTTTCTAAGCTCTTCTTTATGTTCATCAATTGATTTCGCATTTCTGGATGGTGAGCCAAATAGGGTTGGGTATAAATGGTCTTGCTTAGAAGATGTTGCTATCTCTTCAAACTTTTGAAATTGATGATCTAATATCGATTTTAATTCCAACATTCCCTTAAAATTAAATAATAAAATTATTGTATCTACAATAAATTCTATATAATTATCATTTAAGTCTTTTTCAAGTACTTTTTCGTATAAAAGGTTAATAACTTGCCTAAAGCTATTTTCTGACGTTATTTTTTCTTCTACACGTTTAATTAATATTAAAATATCGTCTAATTCAAATTTACTTTTATTGTCGGATAAAGCTTCAGTAATGAAATATAGTTCTTGAGCTATTTCTCTTGTCCAGGCTTTTTTAATTTTATCTAGTTCATCAAGTTGTTCTTTTTTAAAACTACAGTAAGTAGAAAATTGAATTTTAAAGAACTTTTTTCCATAAGCATTTTGAGAAAACCGCTCTTTGTTTTTATGTATCTCTTCACGTAAATCCTGTAAAATTAATAATAAATGACGACTATAAAATCCTTTTTGATTATTTTCAATAATATCGCATCTTTCCAACCATATTTGTTGTAATCTCTCAAGATTGTTGTTCAGATATTCAGGCGCATTTGATAAAGTAAAATCCATTTTTTTCAGTTAATATCAAAAAAATAATATATTATATTATACTAATTTATTTTAGAATCACCTCAGTAAAATCGTCTATTGTAATGATAATAGCGATCATAACTCCACTATTGAATTTTAGGTTTTGTGCAATACCTGCGACAGGCTAGACCTACGCGATCACTTAAGGTAAGCTTTGCGATCGCGCTTTCTCTATTAAAAAGCGAAGAAAAGTTATGAAAGTTGACTTCTGGGTTATCAATAATACCGTTAACCTCACAGGTTTTTGAACCTTTGTCAGAGGTGAAGGTCTAAATTACCTAAAAAACGGTCGCGTTCAATTCTATTACATTATTTATTGAATTGAAATTTAAGCATTTTCGGGATCAAAAAAATACTAATATTTAAAATATGGAATTTTATTATAAGTAGTAAATAAAATAGAGATCGTGTTATGAAAAAAAGCTCTCATAATCGTCATGGCTACCTATCCAGAACCATGTAACTGTGTCACCCTCTAAAACCCCAATTGCTCGATAATTGCGAGTTATTCTGACAGACCAAATATTCTCCTCGTTATTTATACATTTGAAATGCAAAGACGGATGAAAAAGATTTTCTCTCCATAACTGATAAGCTTTTCTCGCACTCTGTCTAACTTGCTTTTCAAGAGACTGATATTTATCCCAAAACGAAGGAAGAGTTGCAGACTTCACAAATTTTCATAGTTCATTGGTTTTGTAAGTCCTTCTGCAATCTCTCTTTTAGCGGATTGGGCAGATGCAATCAGTTGTTGTTGAGTTTTCTTAAATGATTTATTCCATTTCAATTCATCTTGCAAATCTTCTAGGTACTCTCGGAGATGTTCTGCAACTCTTTCTTGCACATCTTCAGATAAAGATTCCATCATCTTAATTACAGTAGCGATCGCTGGAGATGACATAATCGAATTTCCTTTATCAACTTTCCCTGTCTATTTTACTAAAAAAAACTCAATCAAATCGCTTACTGTAGTCCCAAAGCTTTGAAGCGGGCAAAGTTTGTCCTACTGTTGCTCGTCGCACTGACTCTTGCAGATCGGCTAATATTTGTGCTTTTGGCTCTTGTTCATCAATCCAAGCTAAACCACTGGCGTTATCAGAATTTATGGAACTTATAAGCTGTTGCCAAAGTTCTATAGGGACGAGTACATCTGTTGTTTCTCCATCTACGTTAGTGACATAACAAATTTGACTTTTAATTTGTGCCATTATCATTATGGTTATTTCCTCTTTGATGCATTTTTGCACCAAATCGCTTTTTTCAAGAACCACGCATACAGCATCGTGTATTTTTAGCGATGGGTTAGGCTATGCGTAGACGCAAAACGGCTTGTCCTAGACATCGCACTCTTAAACTATAATTTAACCAACTTTTTTAGGGTAAATTTGTGACTTGACTGGGAGTATCACAACGCACATCCCGCACCCGCAAATGTCAAAAAAGACTCCCAAGAGTAAAAATCGGGGATTGCTAATTTAATTAAATCAACCTAACGAGGAAGACGAAATCCTGAAAAAGCTGTTACTTAATAACTAGTGACTTTTTGCCAAACATGATTTTGATAGCAGACGAATTGTGATGAATACAGCTAATTTTCCGTGGCTGACGACGATTATTCTGTTGCCGATAGCCGCTTCACTACTGATTCCCATCATCCCGGATAAAGAAGGCAAAACAGTGCGCTGGTACTCCCTCATCGTAGGGCTGATAGATTTTGCACTAATTGTTTATGCTTTTTATACTGGGTATGATTTCTCCAATCCAGATTTGCAGTTGGTCGAGAGTTACGCCTGGGTACCCCAACTAGATTTGAATTGGTCAGTAGGGGCAGATGGCTTATCTATGCCCCTAATTATTTTGACTGGATTCATTACCACGCTGGCGATTTTAGCAGCTTGGCCTGTCACCTTCAAGCCGAAGCTATTTTACTTCTTGATGTTGGCGATGTATGGCGGTCAGATTGCCGTGTTCGCCGTCCAGGATATGCTGTTATTTTTCCTGGTGTGGGAACTGGAACTAGTACCGATATACTTTCTGCTGTCGATTTGGGGAGGCAAAAGACGGCAGTATGCAGCGACAAAATTTATTTTATACACCGCCGGCGGTTCGCTGTTTATTTTGCTGTCTGCCCTGACAATGGGATTTTACGGCGATACGGTGACGTTTGATATGCAATCGCTCGCCTTAAAAGACTTCGCCCTCAATTTCCAACTAGCCGTCTATGCTGGCTTCCTGATTGCCTACGCCGTCAAGTTGCCGATTATTCCCTTGCACACTTGGCTACCTGATGCCCACGGTGAAGCAACAGCGCCCGTACACATGTTATTAGCAGGTATTCTTTTGAAAATGGGCGGCTACGCCTTAGTTCGGATGAATGCCCAAATGCTCCCCGATGCCCACGCTTATTTTGCACCAGTGTTCGTGGTTTTGGGGGTAGTTAATATCATCTACGCAGCCTTAACATCCTTTGCCCAGCGCAACCTGAAGCGAAAAATTGCCTATTCCTCAATTTCTCACATGGGCTTTGTGATGATTGGTATTGCCTCCTTCACCGATTTGGGATTGAGTGGGGCAGTATTGCAAATGGTTTCTCACGGGTTAATTGGGGCGAGTTTGTTCTTCCTGGTTGGCGCAACTTACGATCGCACTCACACCCTGATGTTGGATGAAATGGGCGGTGTTGCGAAGAGAATGCCGAAGATTTTCGCCATGTTCACCACCTGTTCAATGGCTTCTTTGGCACTGCCAGGGATGAGCGGTTTCGTGGCAGAATTAATGGTATTTGTGGGCTTTGCTACTAGCGATGCTTATAGCTCTACCTTCAAAGTTATCGTGGTGTTCTTGATGGCAGTGGGAGTGATTTTAACTCCGATTTATCTGCTGTCGATGTTGCGAGAAATTTTCTACGGTAAAGAGAACGAGGAATTAGTTTCTCACCAAGCTTTGATAGATGCCGAACCCCGTGAAGTATTTATCATTGCCTGTTTGTTAATTCCAATTATTGGTATTGGTTTCTATCCAAAATTGCTGACTCAGATGTATGACGCTACAACTGTACAACTGACGGCAAGGTTGCGTGATTCCGTGCCGACATTAGCACAGCAAAAAGACGACGCACTAAAGGTTTCTTTGAGTGCGCCTCAAATTGGTAATTAAGTTGCGATCACTAGTTTAGTTTAAATATTGATTACTTTGAGGGCGGGTTTTGTACCTGCCCTTTTTGTTATTCACTCAAAATTTTCGATTCAGTGAAGTAAAAAAGAACCCATCGAACTTAGTTAAAAAAATTTTGTATTGGTAAATAATGAGATGTATTTTTTACAACTATCATAAAAATATATTTCAAGCTGATTGATTCATTTGTAACCAGTCAAGCAAATCTTCCATAGCAGTAAAATCTAACAAAGCTTCGCCAAGGTTTTCTAACTGATTTAAAGAAAGAGATTGAATGCGCTCTTGCAATTCTAGTGATAGTTCTCCTACTCGTCTTTGTAGTAACCTGAAAATGAGTCGTTGTTCACCTTCTTGTTTACCTTCTTGTTTTCCGCGCTCGTAGCCGATGCGCTCACCTGTAGTTACATATCTCATAGTCCGCTCTTGCTCAAATTGTTTAAACTCTTTCCAAAACTGATTTTCTAATGCCTTTGGTAATATCATAACCCAATCGATAAATCTATATAGGTTGCGAATATCCTGCTCTCCTAACCCCAAATCATATAGTCTGCGAATTAAGCTAAATTTCCATATTTTGCGTTGTTCAGGTGATGAGCGTGTCTGTTGTGTTTTCAAATGCGCCATGACGACAGTTGCAAATGGATTATCGCTATTTTCTAACTCATGCAAGTGATTTTCGTAATCCAAAAGTTTAATACTAACCCAAGTTGCGGGTTATCAAGCTGTGGGTACTTTGCACTTGAATAGTCGTGCGCTCGTTCAGGACGAAGTGGCGATTGCACGTAGCGCAACCGCCACCTCAATTAACTCAAAAATACAGATACTGAATTAGATTAAAG
>NZ_JAVRBQ020000105.1:0-25025 GCF_034531215.2 Nostoc sp. ChiSLP03a | reverse complement strand
AAGACACTGTTTGTAGGCGTTTTTTCAGTTCCTCTTCGCTCTCGGCGATCGCAATTTTAAATGGGCGGCTCATGGTTCTGTTAACTTACCTAGTTTGCTTCTCCCCATTATATGCAGATTCATTTTTAATTGGTATTAGAGAGTTGTAATTTTTCATTGGTAATAGTTTCAAGAGTCTTTACATTTAATCATATAGTTATATTGATTACCACTGAATTATTTCTTGACTGAGAGTTTAATTAATTGAATAAGTATGAAATTATTCAAATATACGAAATTACCACACTAAATCGATGCAGTTTTAGTACTATTTAAAAAACTAATATTAAATAATAAGTATTGCTATTAAATAATAAATCTGTCATATTTAATAATCTTATTTGATCTCTCCTTAAATCCTATTATGTTTAATACATCCGATAAGATTAATATTTGTTTTTTCAAAAAACTCAGTACATATTTATTGTTTTTTTCCGTATTTTTTACCTATGCAAGTAAATTCGGGAATCAAATCGAAATTATAGATAATTAATTTGTTTCATTGTTCACTAATAGGAATTAAACCATGAATAGTCTACAATCTGCTAAACCTCCAAAACTTGATAGTTGTAATAACCAAGCGCTCCTCAATTACTTTGAGAATGCTTGGCAATTGGAAGATATATTATTGAAAAGTCTAGTTGGGGAAGAGACATTTTATCTCAATCCTGACCCTTTGAGAAATCCTCTAATTTTTTATCTGGGACATTCGGCTGTTTTCTACATAAATAAATTAATTCAGGTGGGATTATTAGAAAAACGCCTCAATCCAGAGTATGAAATTTTGTTTGAAATTGGAGTAGATCCAGAAAAACCAGAGGAGTTGAATGCAGCGATCGCTCATTTGGAATGGCCGCAAGTTGCACAAACTTGGGAGTACCGAGAACAAGCATATTCTGTAATTTCTGAAGTAATTAAAACCATCCCAATTACTCTGCCAATTCATCCAAATCATCCCCTTTGGGCTTTAATGATGGGGATGGAACACCAACGTATTCACATTGAAACTTCTTCGATGTTAATTCGTCAACTGCCTATTGAGAGAGTGAAACGTCCTCAAAATTGGCAATATGCTCCTTTTAATGGTTACACTCCTCAGAACGAAATGATAAAAGTTGCTGGTGGGGTAGTAAAACTTGGTAAAGCCTTAGATGATTCAACTTATGGATGGGATATTGATTATGGCGATCGCACTGTTGAAGTTGCACCCTTTTTCGCCAGTAAGTATCTTATTACCAATGCTGATTTTATCTATTTTGTCAAGGCTAGTGGCTACAAAAATCAAGAATATTGGGATGAAGAATCTTGGAATTGGAAAACTCGATACGGTATTCAATGCCCCAAATTTTGGTTACATGAAAATGGTAGCTATAAATATCGAGCTATGTTTGATGAAATTGACTTACCTCTAGATTGGCCTGTGGAAGTCAATCATTATGAAGCAATGGCTTATTGTCATTGGCAAGGCAGAAATACTCGTTTAATGAGTGAAGCAGAATACCATTTAGCAACTTATAGTAATAGTTTATTAGATGATGTAGAAAATTATAATCTCAATTTAAAATTTGGCTCCCCTAGCCCCGTTGGGATGTTAGAAACAGCCAAAAGCTCTTCGGGATTGTATGATTTGCGTGGGAATGTTTGGGAATGGTTGAATAATAACTTAAACCCTCTTCCAGGATATCAGCCTCATTTTCTTTATGAAGATAATTCTGCCATCTTTTTTGATGATAAACATCAAATGATGTTAGGAGGATGTTGGATAACTAATGGTACAGAAGCTTTAAAATATTACCGCAACTGGTTCCGTCCAAATTTTTATCAGCACGCTGGTTTTCGGATTGTTCAAGATATTAAAAGTTAATAGAATATGCCTCAGTCGCATACTATAGCGGTTTGCAGTTGAGTCCAATACAGACCTAACCCCCAACCCCTTCCCTAGCAGGGAAGGGGAGTAAGATTTAAAGCCTCCCTCTTCTTAGGAGAGAGGAAGAAAAGGGAGGTCAAAATTGTGCTGCTTGTAAGCGATTGTGTGTTTAAACTAGTGAAAGCACAACTTCAGTGCTTAAGCCTTTTTCAACCAGCTAAACATAGCGCGTAAATCTTTACCAACTTCTTCAATTTTGTGTTCAGCTTCTTTACGACGCAAGGCAGTAAATCCTGGTTTACCAGATTGGTTTTCCAGAACAAATTCTCGTGCAAATTGCCCAGATTGAATTTCGCTGAGAATCTTCTGCATTTCAGCTTTGGTTTGTTCGGTGACAATCCGCGGGCCACGAGTATAATCGCCATATTCAGCCGTATTAGAAATACTGTCGCGCATTTTGGCTAAACCACCTTCCACAACCAAGTCAACAATCAGCTTGACTTCATGCAGACATTCAAAATAAGCCAATTCTGGTTGATAACCAGCTTCTACCAAAGTTTCAAATCCGGCTTTGATTAAAGCACTCAAACCACCGCACAATACCGCTTGTTCGCCAAATAAATCGGTTTCAGTTTCTTCGCGGAAAGTAGTTTCGAGAACACCAGCGCGAGTACCACCGATACCTTTAGCATAAGACATGGCGCGATCGCGTGCCTGACCACTAGCATCTTGATAAACTGCAAACAGCGCTGGTACGCCTTCACCACCTTCATAAGTTCGCCGTACCAAATGCCCCGGCCCTTTGGGTGCTACCATCACCACATCTACGTTAGCTGGTGGTACGACTTGCCCAAAGTGAATATTGAAGCCGTGGGCAAAAGCTAACACATTCCCTTCTTCTAGATTGGGTTCAATCTCATTTTTGTAAATCGTTTTTTGAACTTCATCAGGTAACAAAATCATGATGAAGTCAGCAGCATTGGCCGCATCTGCAACATTTTTCACAGTTAACCCAGCTGCTTCAGCTTTTGCGACTGACTTACTACCCGGATATAGTCCCACAATCACATTCAAACCACTATCTTTGAGATTGAGAGCGTGGGCATGACCTTGGGAACCATAGCCGATAATAGCAATAGTTTTTCCAGCCAAAAGGTCTAAATTGGCATCTTCGTCATAATACATCCGGGCCATAGAAGCATCTCCTGTCAGCAAGCGTCGTCATTTATTGGCAGGCTTACGATTGTACCCCAAATTGAGTAACACAGATGAATTATCAACGAGAAAAAAGGCCAAGTTGATGAGCGATGCTGCAATGGTGGCGATCGCCTTACCGAGAAAGAATGGCGGATTATTCTCAATTTGTTTAATAGAAAAATGTACATAAATTTACATATATTTACGAAGCTTTTAGTAAATATACGTAAAATGTTTGTATAATACTTTGAATATAAATATTATCTAGAAAATTTCTGTCTATTGCAAACGGATGTATCAAAAATATTGTGACTAGGGTTCTCAGTAAACTGCAAACATCAAGAGAGCATGAGCCGAGATAGTCAGCTCAATGCCCATCTTAAGTTTTTTAGGGTAGGTTAAAGTATGGACGAACTCAAGTCTGAAGCAGGCATTGATTACAGCCCCTTACGAGATTTGCTCCAAGCGAAACAATGGGAAAAAGCTGATAAGGAAACCAAAGACATTCTGAGCAAATACAATTCTCAGTCAGGTTATATGTATTCCTTCAAGAACTTTCCTTGCACAGATTTAAAAACAATAGATAAACTATGGCTGGACTTTAGCAATAAGCAGTTTGGTTTCAGTATTCAACAGCAAATCTGGGAAGAAATCAAACAGAATGAACAAGACGAGTGGCAAGCAACAAAAGCTTTCGTTAAAAAGGTGGGATGGAATAACAATATAAATGAAGATCCTTTCGCATTAATTTACAGTAAATTGATGTTAAATCTTCAGACTAGCCGAGGATTTATTGTTGGCAGCCTTCCTGCACTAATTCCATTTCAAATGGTCGGTTACAGTCCTATAGGCGAATGGATGGATCTAGGTTTTATAGCCATTGGGCGGGTATATCTGCCATCTCTGGTAGAAAGACTAACTGAATGCTCATGAGTAGCTGTAGTGATCTGCAATTATAAATGTCTAAACCTGCAATCGAGAATTTTTCAAACTAGGATTATGGGTTTCATTCACTTTTGATGATCGTGGGAAGGGATGTTTGTTTAAGCGTTAGCAACAATAAAATATGAAATGATAGCTATTATTCTGATTGAGCGATCGCTTTATATCAACATCCCATTCTCTCGTCAAATGTGCCAGTTTGATGGGACAACAGCCAGACAATCTTTTTGAAGGTAATTGGGCTAAAAAGCTTGCTGTATCTAGTTTGTCGAACGCTTTTCACCCCTTCAGTAGTAAAGCTTGTCTAATTTTAATTTAGATTTGTTTTACCTCAAGAACACACTAACAAAATCACGAAATATAAAATCATGAGTTTCACAGTTTCCACCGACATAAATGTTTCCACCGAGTTTTTCGCCACTATTCCTAGCTATCAAAATAGAAAAGTTGATATTTATAAAGATGCAAAGGCTACAGATGGAGGCTCAGATCAGAAATTTTATTACACTCCATTATTCTCTTTGGTGTCTGATGCTTCAGGAGAACCAAAAGTAGAAATTGATGGGACAACTGTTGAAGTGTGGTTTCAATGCTATACACAACAATTGCATAACTTGGTTTTCAACGAAATAGGAACGCGAATTGAGAATAGTAAGCTTAGAAGTAACCAAATTAACTTAATACCTTTAGTTGGTATTGAAATAAAACCTGAATCTAAAGATGTAGGTTCCTACACTTACCCTGAAGTTGGACTAAGCTTAATAACCATGAACGAGCAGCATACAGCTAAATTTGAATTCTCTGAGGTGGGAGCAGCAACAAATTTTGCCCAGCGTATCAAAAATAAAAATGAGGATTTTAATATAAAGCTGAAAATTGCATCTGTAAGTGTAAAGGAAGATATAATTGACATCAACGCCAGTGATTTTAAGAAAGTAGATTGGAAAAATTTTGTTAATGACAAGAATGCTGGGGAAAACATTGATGCGGATAATCAATATTTTACGATCAATCAAATTGCAAATTCTTTTGAGAGTATTTTAAGGCGTATAAATATCACCGTTATTACTGAAGGTGCTGTACCAGGTGCTTTGGTACTTGATGAGAAGAATAAACTCCTTGACATATTTATTCAAGACTTGACTAAAGTTGTAGAACTGGACTGTCCACTAACTGGAAGTGATGATATTTTTATTAGCAAAGACTCATTTAAGCCTGATGTAATAAACAAAGAGAATATATCCATAAGTAACGCTATGACTAGCGCAGTTGAGAGCGTTATGAACAGAGCAGAAGAAGACATTAAAGATAGTGGAAAATGGGATAATCGTGAATCATTACTAGAGCAGTTAGATAAGGAATATCAGAATAAGAAAGGAAATATTGATACTGCGGGAAGCGTCAACGTTTTCAAGATTTTTGGTGGTTCAGCAAAAGGCTCTGGCTCTTTCGAGTTTACAAATGATACAGTGAATAAGTTGAAAGAAGCGACGAAAACTGGCAGTTCTGCAACATCCCGCTCTGAAGCAAGAAGTAGTATGCAATCTGAGTTAAAAAATTTGCTTCAAACACAGTCAAATTATGATTGGGGATTTGAAGGTGAGAAGATTATTCCTAAGAAAATTAAGTTAAGAAGAATTATCAGTGGTGAATTTAAAGCTAGTCATCAGCTTTTCCAGAGAACTCGTACAATACAGCGTTCATTCACTGAAAATGAATTTATAATCAGTAGTAAAAGAAACATAATTGGTCTACAAGAATCATCTACTAGTACAAATACTCTTGAACTCACTTTAGATAGCACTCACACTTCTATTGATTTAGGACAACAGCTTGAATCATTAGTAGCAAGGTATCAGGTAGTGAATGTTCGCTTTAAGTTAGATGATACAGGTGATAGATTAAACTTTACATGGAACCATCCATTTAGCATTCCCGAAAATCATACGCTATCGATTACAGGGCCACACGAGAACGGTCCTACAGAAGACTCACTTAAAGTTCAAATTAATATGACGAAAACTCCTGCACTATCCTGGCATGGTAGCGATGACCCAGGTAATCGTCGTATTCCAGAACGTGTCTTTGTAGGGAAGAACGCAACATTAGAAATTGCTGGGATTAGGCTGTATGAAAGCGCAAATGACACAAGAGAACTTTCACAGACCGCTTATAATGGAGGAGCTTTATTTGATATAGGTGGCGATTTTGGTACTGTTATACTCATACAATCCCATGTAAGGTCAACAGAGGATATTGTTGGCTTTGGGTCACAAGCTTATGGCAGAGCAAAGTTTGGTTGGACGTATGTCAACAAGTCCGTCCCTTCTCCTCGTGACATTTTAATTTTGAAAACTTACACAGGTTGGGCTTTTCGCGGAGCAGGGGGAGTAGTCTCAGGTAGCTATACAACTCTTGGTGATGGTGTATCATTTCATGATTTTCCTGGTATTATCTATCTCAATTAAAACTGAAGCACAGATAAGATAAAGTACTACAAGATGTCGTGTGCAGCAGAGCGTAATCCCCAGGTTACGCTCTACAGTCTAAGAAGTAAACAAATTACTAAGAATTCATGAGTAACAGTAAGGATTTACTTTTAATGATAAAACTGACTCATACTTTTCTATTGAGCTAACTGCAACCGCGCAAGATTGTTACGAAAGAATGGCTATCTGAAACTCTTATACATCAGCTTTTTAGCAGGTAATCAAATCTTGTTGCTTAGTTTTCTCTTAGTTGTGTTCAATTCCATAATTAAAGCTCCATAAATACGAAGTAAGCATTGGCTTAAGTCTATATTTAACGTGTTTGCTAGCACAGACTATGTACTGTTCTCTGTGGTAAGGCTGGAGAAGAATTGCTAAAACTAAGACAGGATATAGCTTTTACAGACTATTTTGCTGGAAATTACACGTATCTAATACTGTTGGCGATCGCATTACCGAAAAAGAATACTTAGATTATTCTCTGAAAAAATAATGCAAGTATTCTTGTTTGTTTATACTTTATTTCTCAACACTATATAATAAATTGCGTTTTACCCTTATCCTCGGTTTCAGGTAAATCACTCCCTTTGAGGTTGGCTTTCATGGCAAAGAAAATTGCATTTGGTTGGTATGGCGGCAAGTACAGTCATTTAGACTGGCTTTTACCCTTGTTGTCAAAAACGACCCACTACTGCGAACCATTTGGCGGTTCAGCAGCCGTGTTGTTGAACCGGGAGCCTTCACCTGTGGAAACCTACAATGATATTGATGGGCAGTTAGCCAACTTTTTTCGCGTGCTACGTGACCAAAAAGACCAACTCATCGAGGCGATTGGTTTAACCCCATTTTCGCGTGAAGAATTTCGGATTGCCATTGCCAAAGAAGAAGAGAGTTTGCCAGACCTGGAAAAGGCTAGACGATTTTTTGTCCGGGCGCGACAAGTGAGAACAGGCTTGGCACAAACCGCAAGTCAAGGACGATGGGCACACTGCAAACTTACTAGCCGCGCTGGAATGGCTGGTGCAGTTTCCCGGTGGCTTGGTAGTGTTGAGGATCTGCCCGAAATCGTGCAACGGTTGCTACGCGTGCAAATTGAGAACGACCGAGCAATTGATATTATTCGACGCTACGATAGTCCAGAAACATTATTTTACTGTGACCCTCCGTACCCGCACGATTCCCGTGGGGATAGCAAGGCTTACGCTTATGAAATGACCGACGACCAGCATCGGCAATTAGCGGGTGTTTTGCGTTCAGTTAAAGGTAAAGTTGCCCTTTCAGGCTATGATTGTTCGTTGATGCAGGAACTATATGGTGACTGGAACTGCATTAAAGCACCCCTGAAGCACTGCCATTCCATCAAGCAGTTACGGCAAGAAGTACTTTGGCTCAATTATGACCCTCAAGCTTCCACACTTACTGTTGAAGAAATCGCTCCATGTCCACAACCCCAGCAGCTATCCTTGATGTAGCCTTACAAAAAGCCGAAGCATCGATAGTCCAACCGATTGTCACCAACCCCAGCATTGCCGAAAAAATTGACTATGTATCGCGCTATGTAGGCAATCGTGCTGTAGTTCGTTTGTTGCTGGCCTGCTCTTTGGCAGCAATTCACCGTGGGAATGTTGATATCTGCAAGCCTTACACCGAAATAGGCACACCAGATGCTTACTCTGGACGCTACTACGATGAAAGCTATATCACAGCATTCATTAACAAACACGAGTTGCCTTGTAATCCCACAACTGCGTTCCTCACCCCTGCATTACGTAACCGCAACATCACCTTAACCCCAGCAGTCAATCTGGTGGGACGACCGCCCAAACTCTATGAAGTTGCCCTGGAATTACTTGATGATGTTCATCAAGGCAGAATAACTGCTGAGGAACTGCTAGCCCAAACCATTCGCTGTCTAATTATCGCTCGGAACGAGAAGCGGCAGCGTATGGAAACACTACTAGCCGACCTGAAGAAGTCGGAAGACGCAATACCTTTGTCAGCAGAGGAAATTATCACACTCCTAAAACAGCATTTGGCTTGCCGAGGTTCAAGCCGTCTTCCCGTACTAATTGTTGCTGCTGCCTATCAAGTAGCAGAACAATATATTGGAGAGCGTTTTTTACCTCTAAAATCCCACAATGCAGCAGACGAACAGACAGGTGCTTTAGGAGATTTGGAAATTACTCTAGTTGATGATGAGAAGGTAATTACCAGCTATGAAATGAAGACCCGACGCGTCACGTTAGCAGATATTGACCGTGCTTTGCAAAAAATCAACAGCACAAGCAAGCGGGTTGACAACTATATTTTTATCACAACGGATGTAATAAAAGAAGGTATTCAGGAATATGCCTCAAGTATGTACGACCGTACAGATGGTATAGAGATTGTGGTTTTGGATTGTATCAGCTTTGTACGTCACTTTCTGCATTTGTTCCATCGGCTGCGATCGCAATTTTTATCAGCCTACCAACAGCTAGTACTAACAGAACCAGACAGTGCCGTTAGCCAACCTCTAAAAGAAGCTTTTTTGGCATTGAGACAAGCTGCTGAAAGTGCCAGGGAATTTTGACCGACAAGATACCGTAGGCTATTTTGAAAATTAGTATAAAGGTAGATTTGCAAGCAGCGATCGCAAATGTAACTTATTTTCAAAATCAAACAATTTCAAAAATATCAACTACCAGAAAGCAATTTTACGACCCTACTGGCAAACAGACTTGTTATAAATATTTTTGAAATAATCGTCAAATGACTTGCTAATAATCTTTTTGAGATATCTCATCAAGCTCTGTAAATAAAAATGACTAACCCTGTTACATAAATCGCAACAATCCATATTTTGAGTTCTTATTCAGTAATACTAGGGTTAACTTCATCTATCTAGAGGTAGATTATGTATACTGCGACCAAATTACCGCGCACATCTGCTTTATTTATAAGTGCGTTATTGGGAGGGATGATTTTCACTAGTTGCGCCTCTTCCCAACAGACAGCAAGTAAGTCTGCACCTCAAATTGCAGCTAATGACGGGGTAAATCAATTAACTGCTCATGAAAACAATATTTCCCAAAAGGCGGAAGCTGCACCAATAGCGCGTTCTCGTCCCCAACTGATCAAAAAGGCAGCAATCTCTTTGACTGTCAACTCTGTAGATCGGACTGTCGATGCTGTTTCGCAAATTATCAATCAACAGCAAGGGGATTTAATCGGGTTGAAACAACAACAACCCAAAAACGACAACCCGCGTTACACAGCAACAATCCAATTGCGGATACCAGAGGATCGGCTAGAACCTACTCTAGAGCAACTAGCTAAATTAGGCACTGTTAATAGTCGTAATATCACTGCCGAAGATGTAGGCGATCGCATAGTCGATTTCCAAGCTAGATTAACTAATTTGCAAAAAACTGAAGCCAATTTGCAAAAAATTATGGATCGGGCTGGTTCTGTGAGAGATGTGCTTAGTGTTTCCCAAGAACTGAGTAATGTCCGACAAACCATAGAACAAATTGATGCCCAACTGAAAAACCTCAAAAATCAAGTTGCTTATTCCACGATTACGCTGAACCTAGAAGCAGCAGTTTCTAGTACCAGCCCTCAACCTGCTTTGGGTTTGCAAGTTAAGGAAACTTGGAATAACTCTACCCATTCTTTGAGGGCATTTTCCGTTGGCTTACTTAAACTGGGTATTTGGTTAATTGTTTACAGCCCCTATTTGTTAACTTTTGTTGCTGTTGTCTATGGCTTTAGGCGTTGGCGGCGAACTCATTCACCACGTTTGACACAAACACCAGAGTCAACTATTTCTGACTAAACTTGCATAAATTCTACATCTACCTTTGATAAATCTACATAGATAAACAGGGATTGAAATATCCCAAACTCTTATTTTCTGTACCTTTCTCTTAAAAAATTTTGTTTATCCTGTAGTCTCGATTACTTTAATACTTTTTCAAATGTAAAGAGCAATACAAAATATATGATGACAATTTTGATACAAATCTGTTAAGAATAGTTACAATAGTCGGCATACACGATAATATTTCTTATGGTAAATTCACTTGACAATAATCCACCCCATAAAGTACTAATCGTTGGCGGTGGTTTTGGTGGACTTTATGCAGCAAAAACACTCGCCAAAGCGGCAGTAAACGTTACTCTGATTGATAAACGTAACTTTCATCTATTTCAACCCCTTTTATATCAAGTCGCCACAGGTGCGCTATCTCCGGCTGATATCTCCTCACCGTTGCGTTCTGTCCTCAGCAAGAGCAAGAATACAAAAGTGCTGCTGGGAGAGGTGAATAACATCGATCCAGAATCAAAACAAGTGATGGTAGGCAACGAAGCAGTACCTTACGATACGTTAATTGTCGCCACAGGTGCGAAGCATTCCTACTTTGGCAAAGATAACTGGGAAGAATTTGCTCCAGGCTTGAAAACAGTAGAAGATGCGATAGAAATGCGTAGCCGGATTTTTTCGGCCTTTGAAGCCGCAGAAAAAGAAACCGATCCAGAAAAACGCCGCGCTTTGTTAACTTTTGTAATTGTGGGTGGTGGCCCAACTGGTGTAGAGTTAGCTGGTGCGATCGCCGAATTAGCAAATCAAACCCTCAAAGATGATTTCCGCAACATCGACACCTCAGAAGCCAAGATTTTGCTATTAGAAGGTTTAGATCGGATTTTGCCACCCTTTGCACCAGAGTTATCACAAGAAGCGGAAGCATCTCTAAGGCGCTTGGGTGTGGTTGTGCAGACAAAAACATTGGTAACAAATATTGAAAATGATATTGTTACCCTCAAACAAGGCGATGAAGTTAAAGAAATTGCCTCAAAAACGGTATTATGGGCAGCAGGTGTGAAAGCTTCCGCAATGGGAAAAGTCCTCGCAGAACGCACAGGTGCAGAATGCGATCGCGCTGGACGGATTATCGTTGAACCTGACTTGAGTATTAAGGGACATCCGAATATTTTTGTAATTGGCGACTTAGCAAATTTTTCTCATCAAAATGGTAAACCGCTACCTGGTGTTGCACCTGTAGCCAAGCAAGAAGGTGAATATGTAGCAGAACTAGTCCAAAAGCGGCTTGTAGGTAACAATTTGCCGCCCTTTGCTTATACCGATTATGGTAGTTTGGCAATGATTGGGCACAATTCTGCTGTGGTCGATTTCGGCTTTATCAAGCTGAAAGGTTTCGTTGCATGGCTGTTTTGGCTATTGATTCACATCTACTTCTTAATTGAATTTAACAACAAATTAGTAGTAATGATTCAGTGGGCATGGAACTATTTCACCCGTAATCGTGGAGCAAGATTGATTACAGGACAAGAATCAATCACGCAGTTTGGAATTGGCGATCGCAACATTTATTACGCATCAGCCGATAATAAACAGCCAGTAAATATCTAATTTGTCATTAGTCATTTGTCATTAGTCATTTGTCATTTGTCATTAGGCATTGGAACTGGCTATGTAATTTTTCTCCCCCTGCTCCCCTGCTCCCCTACTCCCTCTGCTCCCCACTCCCCGCCCTCATAAATTAGCAGTAAGCTATTTGAGGGCGTTTTTCATAATCTACATAATGGCAACTATTAACGACAACTACCTGAAGCTGAAAGTGGGTTATCTGTTTCCAGAAATTGCTCGGCGGGTGAATGCCTTTGCTGAAGCGAACAGTGATGCTAAAATTATCCGGCTGGGCATTGGCGATGTTACCGAACCGCTACCGGAGGCTTGCCGCACAGCGATGATAAAGGCTGTGGAAGAAATGGGCGATCGCAATACTTTTAAAGGTTACGGCCCTGAACAAGGCTACGCATGGTTGCGGGAGAAAATTGCTACTCAAGATTTCCAAGCACGAGGAGCCGACATAGATGCTTCCGAAATCTTTATCTCCGATGGTTCCAAGTGCGACACTGGCAATATTCTAGAAATCTTTGGTCATGACAACACTATAGCCGTTACTGACCCAGTTTATCCTGTGTATGTAGACACTAACGTTATGGTGGGAAATACGGGAGATGCTAACGATAAAGGCGAGTTTGAGGGTTTAGTTTATCTACCAATTACGGCTGATAACAACTTCACCACCGAAATTCCCTCAAAGAAAGTCGATTTAATTTATCTCTGCTTTCCTAATAATCCCACTGGCGCAACTGCTACCAAGGAATATCTCAAAGCATGGGTGGACTATGCCAAAGCTAATAACTCGATTATTTTCTTTGATGCAGCCTACGAAGCTTATATTACCGATCCGTCGCTTCCTCACTCAATTTATGAAATTGAAGGTGCAAGAGAAGTTGCGATCGAATTTCGGTCTTTTTCCAAGAACGCAGGTTTTACAGGAACTCGTTGTGCGTTAACCGTTGTACCAAAGACACTCACAGCAAAAGCCGCCGATGGTTCCGATGTCGAACTATGGAAACTCTGGAATCGTCGCCAGTCTACCAAATTCAACGGTGTTTCTTACATCGTCCAACGGGGAGCCGAAGCGGTTTATTCTGAAGAAGGACAAGCACAAATCAAAGGATTGGTGAGTTTCTATCTAGAGAACGCCAAAATTATCCGTGAGAAACTCACAGCCGCCGGATTATCAGTTTATGGAGGGGTGAATGCACCTTACGTTTGGGTGAAAACTCCTAATGGTTTATCCAGTTGGGAATTCTTTGATAAGTTGCTGCAAACTGTCAACGTTGTGGGGACACCCGGTTCAGGCTTTGGTGCTGCGGGTGAAGGTTACTTCCGCATATCGGCGTTTAACAGCCGGGAGAATGTTGAAGAGGCGATGAAGCGGATTGCTGAGAAGTTTAAGGTGTAGGCGATCGCTTTTAGCCACTTTTGTTAAACTCATTCTATTAATCTAAAGGTTACGGTGGGCTATATTATCCACCGCAACCTAATAGATTTTGAATTTTGAATTTTGAATTGGAGCGAAGCGACGTGACTGCTGCTATTCCGGTTTTAAAAGCTGTTAGCCAGATGCAGTTAGCGCCTGGTAGCACAGTAACAATTCCAGATGTTAGCTGGGAAGAATTTGAATCTATTTTACAAGAATTGGGAGAAAAAAGAACTACCCGAATTGCTTACAGCCAGGGTATTTTAGAAATTATGGCTCCTTTACCAGAACATGAAATACCTAAAGATTTAATTTCTGATATTGTCAAAATATTGCTGAAGGCTAAAGATATCAGATATCAACCTTTTGGTTCCACCACCTTTAAAAAGCAAGGTTTAGCAGGAGTTGAACCTGATGCTTGCTTTTATATTCAGAATTATCAACAAATGATTGGTCGTCGCCGCTTGCAGCCTGATGATCCGCCGCCTGATTTAGCGATTGAAACTGATATGACATCAAAAACTACTCTTGATGCTTATGAAGCCATTGGAGTCCCAGAATTATGGGTTTACGATAGCGGGAATCTTTCTATTTATTTACTGAAAGAGGGGAAATATATAAAATCTAACACCAGTTTTAATTTTGAAGATATAGCGATTACTGAGATTATCCCTGCTGCGGTGGAACGTAGTTGGCAAGTAGGAAGTTTTCAAGCTTTGGAAGAATTGGAAGCAATGATTTCGTAAATAAAATAGGTAGTAGGGTGTGCGATCGCATTCCAGGAAAAAGTTGAATAAATGCCAAGTTAAATAGTTTGTATCTTTATGTTGGTAGTCGTACTCAAAAGCTATACTTTAGTTTCTAATCTATTCTACATATAGATATTTATGCAAAACGTTTTCGGAATCGGTCGTTTAAATGCAAATCCTCACTACTATGGCTACTTTCATTATTTACTTTTTAATCAAGATGGCACTGTAGACATGGCATCTGGAGCAGGACAAGCAATCATTGTTACCGCTCAAGGAAAGTATTCAGTGTCAACAATTGATCGAGCTTCATTTAATATACAATTTTATGAATTAATTGAAACTAATCATTATAGCCACAATGGTAATATTGGCGATAAAATTAGAGATATTGAACCGTTTGGTGTCAGAGTAACAATAGAAAAAGGAACTTTTGCTTTTGAGCAAGAAGTTATTTGGAATATAAAAAATGAAGAAGAATATCCATGCTATTTATTTACATCCAGGTATGTATTTGATTACGATCCTCTCAGCTTTTCTAAAGAAAAAAGCCAAAGAAACCTCTATTATTTAATAGAACAGAAAGACTTCTATGAATCTGAAAAATACTATTATCCTCAAGCTGAGTGCAAAAAATTGATATTCAAAGAGTTACAAGAGCTAGGGATTACGCCGATTTCTTGAGATACTGATAGGATTGGTAAATACTTGCCATTTTTCAGATTAAGATATAACGCGATCGCCTTTATGTCGTAGTTGTAAACTTAGCATTTTGGGTAACTTTGGCAGAATGATTTTCTGGCTCTGAATACATAGCAAATAATTCACTAAAAACTTCTTCCCCATTAATCTCTCCACTACTAACAAATCGTTCTACCTCAACCGACCCATCCTCAAAAAATTCCACTTCCCATCGTTCCCCAGCCACCGCCACATTCACCATAATGGTTTCATCTCGATGATGGGCTAAGGTGTAACTAATTTTCTCTTGTTCTAATTGATTTAGAAAGGTAACTAGTTTGCCAAATCCATGATTCTTCATTTGTCAAACCATCAATAGTATCATTATATAATGATACCTTAGATAACTAGTTTGCCAAATCCATGATTCTTCATTTGTCAAACCTCTTATCGCTTAATAACTTGCGAACAACTTTAAAACCCGGTTGATTTACCTCTGCTCCCGCTTCAATCTCCTCCCATAACATTTCACAAAACTCATCCCAACTGGGCGATTCTTCCGGGAGTGGAGCCTGTTTTATACTACCCTTCTTGTACTTCAGGATTTCAGACACCTTTTGCCCAGCAAATTTATGTACGATTTCTCTCTCTCTTTTTGATTGAGTGGCTACTTTACTTGATACAATAGCGATGCCTACGGCGGTAAACTACGCACTTTTCCAATTATCTATTAATTGCATCCATAAATTATTCCTGAGAATTACTTCTTCCTTCTTCTCTATCATCAGGTAAATCAATTTTAGGTTGTCCATAATTAGCCAAAGTCACCCCTTCTTCTAAATATACAGCAGAGTATTTACTCAACCCAATACGCTGTGCAGAGTAAATTCCTGAATGACCTGAAAATAAATAGCTCACTATACAGCCAATACCAATAAATACACCCGATTCCAGACCAAATAATTCAATTCCCATTAAGGTTGATGCTATAGGTGTATTTGCTGCACCCGCAAACACACCCACAAATCCCATTCCTGCTAAGAGTGGTGCAGGTAATGCTAAAAGTAACGATAAAGCATTACCTAAAGTCGCACCAATAAAAAACAAAGGTGTTACTTCCCCTCCTTTAAAACCTGCTCCCAAAGTTAAAGCAGTCAGACCCAATTTTGCTGCAAAATCCCAAGGAGGTAGCTGAGTGAAAAAAGAATCAACAATAGTAGGGATACCAAGCCCAATGTATTTAGTTGTACCACTCAACCCAGCAATTACTGCGATCATTGCACCGCCAATCAAAGGACGCAGTGGAGGATAAGATATTTTTGCTTTAAATAAGTGGCTAATTTGGTGAGTTACTTTAGCAAAGAATCTCGCGACAATTCCAAAAATTGCACCTGCGATAATCGCAGAAATCAATCCCCAAATTGTGAGCGGCGGTATAGAGGGAGCGTGTCGGTATGCAGTATGATGTAAACCTAATAGTAAAGTTACTTGATTTCCGACGATCGCAGCAATTAAAGAAGGAAAAAGAGCGTCGTAATGAATTTTACCAATCGCTAAAACTTCTAGACCAAATACGGTTCCAGCTAAGGGAGTACCGAAAACTGAAGCGAATCCCCCACTGATACCTGCCGTTAACAAAATTCTGCGATTAGCCCCTTGAAAATGCAATATTTTAGTTAACTGGTCTGCCAAAGAAGCACCCATTTGTAATGCTGTACCTTCACGACCGGCTGAACCACCAAAAAAATGGGTAAGGTCTGTTCCTAATAAAACAAGAGGAGCCATACGAAAAGGAATAATCTTTTTGGGGTTATGAATTTCTTCGAGTAAAAGGTTATTTCCTGCTTCTACAGTCCGACCGAATTGATGATAAATCCAACCACTCAAGAAGCCACCAAAGGGAAGCAAAGCGATAATCCACCGATGTGATTCTCGCCAATCAGTTGCCCATTCTAATGATGCTAAAAGAGCCGCAGAAGCTGTTCCAGCAAGAATGCCAACCACAAAGGAGATGGGCAACCACTTGATTAAGTGGGGTAAGGCAATAAATGGTTCAAACTGACGAAGGTGTTTCATACCATGACTCCTTGAGGTGCGATTTGTAGAGAGATACTTTCTACAGGGGAGTCAGGTAATGCATTTAGCCAAGCCCTACTCTCCCGCAGTTAGCAAGGAAAGTAGGAGCCATCAGCCTTCCAGTGATGAATTTTAGGACTGGAAAGGCGGTTTTGGCGAGCTCCATCGCCGTTGATTTGATTTCAAATCAAGGATACCATTTTTGCTTTTCAATATTTGTTTTTTTGAGAAACTAACAATAATACAGCTGCCAACGCAAACAAGCTCCCAGCAATAAATGTCGCCTCTGCTCCCAGTGTTTGCCACAACCCACCAGCTAGCAAACTGGCAGGTAAAAGCGCTAATCCCACAGCTAAGTTGAGGAATCCAAAAGCAGTGCCACGCAGATTTGCAGGGATACTGTTTGCCACTAGCGCCAATAGCAATCCTTTACTCATGCCCAGATGTAGACCATAAAGGGCAAACAATCCCCACGCTTGCCAAGGTGTCTGCACAAAAGCGAAACCCAGATAGACTAAAGCGTATAGGAGAAATCCGCCTACCAGTAACCCAAATTTACCCACGCGATCGGAAAGTATTCCTAATGGGTAGGCGCTAAATGAGTAGGCGATGTTGATCGCCATTAATGTCAATGGTATAAGTGAGGCAGAAATGCCTGTTTGTTCTGCTCGCAGCAACAAAAAAGCATTGCTGGAGTTGCCTAAATTGAATAACAATGCCACTATTACTAGTACCCAGTATCCTTGACCCAAGCTGCGTAAAGCTTGCCATTGCAGAGGATTGCTTCGGTTTCCTGGAGTTTCATTTGTTTGTGGTTCGCGCACTCCTACTGTTAATAAAGCGACTGCGAAAAATCCAGGGATGAGTGCTAGCCAAAAAACCAGGCGGAAGTTGTTTTCGGAAGCAGTCATCAGGGTAAATGCTGCTAAAGGCCCCAAAAATGCTCCAATAGTATCGAGAGATTGACGCAATCCATAAGCTGCACCGCGTACCTCTGCGTTTGTGGAATCGGCGACTAAGGCATCGCGGGGCGCTACCCGAATACCTTTACCAATGCGATCGCCAAATCGAGCTATTAACACCCCAGTTGGACTGCTAGCTACAGCAAATAGTGGTTTAACAAAGGTGGATAAGCCGTACCCAAACACCGCTAATCCTTTACGATGTCCTAGATAATCACTCAACGCTCCCGAAAAGATTTTTAAAACTGAGGCTGTTGCTTCTGCAATGCCTTCGATGATGCCCACAGTCAAAACATTTGCCCCTAAAACTGATACCAAAAATAAGGGCAATACAGAATTAATCATCTCAGAGCTAATATCTGTCAGCAAACTGACAAATCCCAATACCCAAACAGTGCCGGGAATTGTCTGGAAAAATTTATTTTGTAGTTGCATATTTCCTGTTTACCTGACTGGCTTTTACTACATCAACTCTGTAATTCTTAAGAACCAATAAGTGAGCTTCCGACTTGATGATTCAGACTCATAATTTTCTGTAATGCAACAGTTGTTTCATAAGTAGACTAACAATAAAATCGATTTAATGCAACACCTGTTACAATCTATCTATGGACAGAAAGTGTTGGAACTTATTGGTGTACAAAGTACCCGCACAGCCTTCAACGCAACGGGTGTATGTTTGGCGTAAACTCAAGGGCTGGGGCGCACTTTATCTACAGCAGTCGGTGTGCGTGCTACCGCATAGAGAAGACTTGCAACAATATTTAGCAGAATTGAAAGCAGACATTACAGCAGGTGGTGGCGAAGCAGATTTATTGACTATTTGGATTGATGAACCCGAGCAAAATGCTATGTTGGTAAATCGTTTTCAACAGCAGGCAGATCGAGAATATCAAGAGTTTTTGGGGCAATGTCGGGATTTGCATAGCGAATTGAGTGAGGAACGGAAAATAGGTAATCTCACCTTTGCAGAATTAGAAGAGAACGAAGCGGAATTAAATAAACTGCGTTCTTGGTTGCCAAAAATCCGCGATCGCGATTTGTTTGATACTCCAAAATACTCAGAAGCCACTGAAGCTTTGAAGGCGTGCGAATTAGATTTTCAGCTATTTTCCCAACAGATATATCAAGCAGAAGGAATAGACTCAGAATCTTTATAAGTAAATGGATCTTAGAGGATGTTTGAAAATTAACTAATGGCGTAGGCATAGCCCAATCTAAGCATCACATTTGTAATTTCTGCCTAGATAAATATATTTATTTCTATAGATAGATGCCTTTTTACTATCTATAGACATTAATTATATGACTAAAACTTAAGTAGGAAAACCGTACTTATCTGATAGGTTTTCTGTACCATATTTCTAAGTTTAGCTGGATAAAATCAAAATATAGCTGAAGTAATGCTGTTTTCGGAAAAATTTACACAGCATTAGCAGGAGAGCAAAAACATGACAAATCAATTGAAAACGGCTACTTTGCTAGCTGCACTAAGTGGTCTTTTAATTGCAATTAGTTACTGGGTAATTGGCGGTTCTAGTGGTTTGATTATCGGGATTGGCTTGGCAGCAGCAACCAACCTGTTTTCTTGGTATCAATCAGATAAAATTGCCCTAGCAGTATACCAAGCACAACCTGTAAGTGAAAGGGAAGCACCAGGACTTTATCGGATGGTGCAGAGATTGAGCGATCGCGCTAACATTCCTATGCCTAAAGTTTATATCGTTCCAAGCCAGGGTGCTAATGCCTTCGCTACAGGGCGCGATCCCGAACATGCTGCTGTAGCTGTCACTGAAGGTATTTTAAATATATTGCCAGAGGATGAACTCGAAGGCGTTATTGCCCACGAGCTAACCCATATTATTAATCGTGACACTCTCACTCAAGCTGTTGCTGCTACTGTGGCTGGTGCGATTTCATTCCTAGCCCAAATGGTTAGTTACAGCTTATGGTTTGGCGGTGGTTCGCGAGATGACAACAGAGGTGGAAATCCAATAGGAGTATTATTAACAGTCATGCTTGCGCCACTGGCTGCGACAATTATTCAGCTAGCAATTTCGCGCACGCGAGAATTTTCTGCTGATGCCGGTTCTGCTAGATTAACTGGTAATCCCCGCGCCTTAGCTAGGGCATTGCAACGCTTAGAAGCCTCAGCAAAGCAGATGCCTTTAAATGCCAATCCAGCTTATGAGCCGTTATTAATTATTAATTCCATTTCTGGACAGTTTATGGGTAACTTGTTCTCTAGTCATCCAGCTACAGAAATGCGAGTTGCAGCATTGCTGAAACTAGAGCAACAACTGCCAACAAAAGCTTATTAATTTGTCATTTGTCATTAGTCATTTGTCCTTTGTAAAATAAATGGCTAATGACTATTAAGATAGGTGCAATTTTTATTGGAGAGTAAACTTTGCAATTAAGGATGTTTTAAGTATGAATTCTAACAATATCGAATCTACTGAATCCATAGTAATTGTAAAAATAAGTTCTGAAACCGACAAATTAGTATAAACCGAAATGGTTGGTGAAACTGATGAGGTGAAACGCGAAACCAAAGCGTTAATTGAGGCGCTAAAAAGACGCGCTCAAGCTGAGGCTGATTCCGCAGGTACTCTCACCCGTGAAACCTATTTGAAAGTTGTGCGTCAAGCACGGGAATTAATTGAAGGAAGGAAACTGATGCAACGCGATCGCTTAGAAAGCTCTTGGGCGGTAATTCAAGATGAAGCTGAGAGAAACTGGCACTTATTGATGAAAGACTTAATAGACTTTAACTTTCGCCTGCAAAAGGCTGTAAAAGCTGCTTGGGAAACCTTCAATAACCCTTACTCTCATTAAAGAGGGTGCGATCGCAGAAAACTGAAGTGACTTATTTGGGTAATTAGAATACTAATTCAGTATTCAAAAATTATCTTTCTTGGGAAGATAAGGGAGAAAATACTACCTCTTCTCCCCCATCTGTTTTAAGCACATCGCAATTCGACGATTTTCTATTTTTTCTGCTTCAAGTGATAGAGTGCTAATAAAGAGCAAAAAGCACAAAATTGTTGTTGGTTAGTGACAAGCCAGGAGATAATTGTGCAAACTGTACCTGACTATAAACACCTGCACTACCATCCTCATCAAAGAACAATCCACCTGTAGTCGAGTTATAAATAAATAGCTGATTACTTGTGGTTGCAGATGCTCCGATTGTAAACTGATTTGTCTTAAGTACACCTAGTGATAAATCGCGACTAGGAAAACCATTAGTTGATATCTTAATTAGTTCATTAGTGGCGTCAAAGTCATAAAGGCGCTCGACGCCTTCACTGAAAGTATAGAAAACAAAGGTATCAGTACCAGCTCCTCCATAAACGCTATCATTACCGCTGTTACCTATGAGGACATCATTACCATTACCACCTTTGAGGGTATCATTGCCACTACTACCGTCGAGAGTATCATTGCCATTATTCCCCACAATCAAGTCATTATTGTAGGAACCTAAAATATTTAATCCTTCAATATTTTGGTAGCTAACTAATCTCCTACCCGCTGTAATTTCTCCCTTGTTAGTAGTAGCATTAAATGTTGTTGTGATTCCTGTAGTAGCATTTCCAAAATCGACGGATAACAAATCGTCACCTTTACCGCCATCTATTGTGTCATTGCCATCATTGCCCGCATCAAGTGTATCGTTTCCATTACTCCCTACAATCAAGTCATTGTATTGTGTACCTTTGATATTTAATCCTTCGATATTCTTGTAGCTAACGCGATTATTGCCCGCCGTAATTGCTCCAATGTTAGTAGTAGGATTAAATATTGTTGTGATTCCTGTAGTAGTATTATTGAAATAGATAGTCAAGGAATCGTTACCTGTCCCCCCATCTATTGTGTCATTGCCACCATAACCCGTATCGAGTGTATCATTTCCATTGCTGCCTACAATCAAATCATCGTAAACTGTACCTAAGATATTTAATCCTTCAATATTCTTGTAGCTAATTAGTCTCGTGTCCGCTGTAATTGAGCCAATGTTAGTAGTAGGATTAAATGTTGTTGTGATTCCTTTGCTAATATTGCTGTATTCTACAGACAACAAATCGTCACCTTTACCGCCGTCTATTGTGTCATTGCCATCATTGCCCGCATCAAGTGTATCGTTTCCATTACTCCCTACAATCAAGTCATTGTATTGTGTACCTTTGATATTTAACCCTTCGATATTCTTGTAGCTAACGCGATTATTGCCCGCTGTAATTGAGCCAATGTTAGTAGTAGGATTAAATGTTGTTGTGATTCCTGTGGTAGCATTGCTGTAATCAACTCTCAACAAATCGTCACCTTTACCGCCGTCTATCGTATCTTTGCCACCACTATCTATGGAGAGAGTATCGTTGCCATTGCTCCCCACAATGTTGTCATCGTAGGCTGTATCTAAGATATTTAATCTTTCAATATTCTGATAACTAACTTGATACTTGCCTGCTATCATTGAGCCAATGTTAGTAGTGGCATTAAATGTTGTTGTGATTCCTCCAGTAGCATTGCTATAATCCACGGAGAGCAAATCGTCAGCCTGACCTCCATCTACTGTTTGAGTCACTAAATAAGAGCGGACAGTATCTGGGGATGAGGTGCTTAGATACAAGGAATCATTGCCATCGCCACCAGAGAGTAAGTTATTGCCTGTTGAAATCTCAGCACGTAATGTATCGTCACCAGTGCCACCGTTGAGGGTATTATTACCTGAAGAGGGATGGAAAATATCTCCAATGTAGGTTCCGGTTCCGATGACAATGCCAGAGATCGAGAGTAAATCATTGCCATCGCCACCAGAGAGTAGGTTGTTACCTGTTGAAATCTCAGCAAGCAAGGTATCATCACCAATGCCACCGTTAAGGGTGTTATTGCCTGAGGAGCTAAAAATATATTCCAGTCTATAACCATCAACGCCAGAGGTGGAAAGATAATCATTGCCATCGTCTCCAGAGAGTAAACTATTACTTTTTGGAGACTCAGCAACCAATCTATCGTCACCAGCGCCACCATTGAGGGTATTATTACCTGAAGAGCCAATAAAGTCGTGTCCCTCAGCAATAGAAAGCTCAGAGGTGAAGAGATAATCATTGCCATCGCCGCCAGAGAGTAAATTATTGCCTTGTGAACCCAGAGCATACAATGTATCGTCACCAGCGCCACCATCGAGGGTGTTCTTGCCTGTTGAAGAGTCAACATTGAAAGTATCGTTACCAATACCACCAACAAGGGAGTTATTGCCAGTATCCTCAAGGAGGATGTCATTCCCTACGCCACCAATAAGAGTATCATTGCCTACACCACCCCGCAGTAAATCATTGCCACTTTTGCCATCAATAAGATCGTCACCCCCCTGACCATTGATGACATCATCTGAGTTGTCAAAGCCGCTAACATTATTGTTCAGATCGTTAAGGAAGGTGACTGTGTTCTTGTTGAAGATAGTACCTTGAGTGGAGTTGGCATTGAAGACATCAAAGCTGTCAGTAATGGTAGTTTGCCCAGAAAACAGGATATTGCCTGAGTTGACAGTGGCTCCTGTAGATAAGCTTAGGTTATCCAGGTTTTCTAAAGCAAAGTTTTGTAGGATGATTTTGGGACTATTGTCCGCGTCAAAGGTGATTTCTAGATTGCTGCCATTCTGAGTCAGCACTAAATTTTGAGCAGTTAAGCCGTCGCCAGCGAAATTTAGGGTGTCTACTTCGGCAATTACTGCTGCTGTTGGATTAATTCCTTTACCTACCCCACCGAAATCAATGATTGTATCACTACTTGTACCCGAGCTATAAATGTCGTAAACAAATGTATCCTTGCCACCGCTACCCGTTAAAGTGTCGTTGCCAGGACTAGCTATGATGGTATCGTTGCCATTGCTCCCCACAATGCAATCATTGTAGGATGTGCCTGAGACATCTAATCGTTCAATATTCTTATAGTTAATCTGATATATGCCTGCTGTAATCGAGCCAGTATTAGTAGCATGATTGAAAGTCGAAGTGATTGCCTCAGTCGTATTGGAATTGACGGTTAACAAATCGTCACCTGTCCCTCCGTCTACCGTTTGAGTTGCTAAGGAAGAGGGAGCAGTATATGGAACAAACAAACTGAAGGAGTCATTGCCATCCCCTCCATTTAGGATGTTGCTACCCCGAACTCCAGGGGTGTAAAAGTAATCATTGCCATCTCCACCTGAAACCGTATTGTTGCCAGTAGAGTAGCTAATATCAAGGTAGTCATCCCCTGCATCCCCTGTGAGAATGTTATTTCCAGAAGAATAGGAAGCATCAAGGGTATCATTGCCCAGACCACCAATGAGAGTATTGTTGCCTGTACCACCCCGCAGCAAATCGTCACCACTTAATCCATCAATTTTGTCATTGCCCCCCTGACCATTCACCACATCATCTGAGTTGTCTAAACCTGTAATGTTGTTATTCAGGTCATTGAGGAAAGTTACCGTGTTCTTGATGCCGATGCTTGTATCAGTTGAGTTGGCATCCAGGACATCAAAACTATCAGTGATACTAGTTTCCTCAAACCCATTAAACAAGATATTGCCTATGGCTGGTCTTGTACCAGAAGCTTTCAGGTTATCTAAGTCTTCTAGTTTGAAGTTTTGTAGGATGATTTTTGTGGTATTATATACGTTTTCAAAAGTGATTTCTAGATTGTTACCATTTTGGGTGAGTAGCAAATTTCGCGCATTCAATTCATCCAAAAATTCGATAGTATCGACTTCGGCAATTACTGCTGCTGTTGGATTTGTTTCTTTACCTACACCACCGAAATCAGTGATTATATCAGTGCCGCCGCCTGACCTATAAAAAATAAATGTATCTTTGCCGCCCCCACCCGTTAAAGTATCGTTGGCACCATAACCTGTAATGATGATATCATTCCCAGCTTTACCATTAATTATGTTGGGGTCGTTAGTGCCGTATAGGGTGTCATTTCCATTGGTTCCAATGATAGTATGTGTCATTACTTTCTTTTTCCTTAATAGATGTTTAGCAGTAACTTTATACCAATTTTTTATAAAGCTGCATAGAATTCGATCCCCCCTAGCCCCCCTTATAAAGGGGGGAACCAGAAAAACATATCAAAGTCCCCCAATTTATCGGGGGATTTAGGGGGATCTAGATATGTGTAACTTCACATTA